>DATLIL010000018.1:0-4744 GCA_035539475.1 Polyangiaceae bacterium | reverse complement strand
GTTACCAGGCGCCCTACGAGCTGCCCTACAAAGAAGGCCAGCCGATCCCGGTCGGTTACCACCTGACGGAGGAGCCGCGCTACGGGCTCGCCCTCGGCGGTTGGCTCACGCTCGGCATCCCGTACGGCATCGGCATCCTCGCGGCGAGCGCGGCCGACTTCGAGAACGAGACCACCTGGCTACTGCTGCCCGTGCTCGGCCCGTGGATGACGATGGGTCGCCGTGACTACGGCGACTGCGAAGATTCGAGCAGCGACGAGGGCCTCGACTGCGTCGCCGACGTATTCGTGGTCATGGGTCTGCTCATCGACGGCATGGCCCAGACCGGCGGCGCCATCATGCTGGCCGTCGGCTACGGGACGCAGAAGAAGAAACTCGTGCGCGACGACGTCGCACTGCGCGTCGGGCCGCGTGCGATCGGCTCCGGCTACGGGCTCGTGGCCTCGGGCTCGTTCTGAGTGCTCAGCTTCGGGCCGGCGGACTGTCGATCGCCGTGTTTTCCGCAGGCACTTTCTTTTTGCCGAAGACCCAGGCCACCAGAATCGAGATGCCGTACAGGCCGCAGAGCGGGACGGCCAGCATGAACTGGCTGAGTGGATCGGGGGGCGTGACGACGGCCGAGATCACGAAGGCGATCACGACCCAGTAGCGGAAGAACTTGATCAGGTCCTTGTGGGTGACGACACCGATCACCGAGAGGAAGAACGCGACGATCGGGAGCTCAGCCGCGAAGCCGAAGGCGAGCATCATGTTCGTGATGAAACTGATGAACTCGTCCAGCATCACCGTGGCCACGATGTTCACGTGCTGAACCACGGCTTGACCGGTCGCCGCCGCGCTCGCCGACGGCATCGGCGTCGGAACAGCGATCTGGGTCGGCGTGCCGATCGACTGGATACCGATCAGGAACTTGAACGCGGGCGGAAACGCGAACTCGAAGCAGAAATAGGCTCCGCCAGCGAAGAGCAGGCAGGACGCCAGCACGAAGGGGATCGCGAAGCGCTTCTCCTTGGCATAGAGGCCCGGCGCGATGAACGCCCACAGCTGATACATCATCAGCGGCAGCGAGAAGACGAGGCCAGAGAGCGCCGCCAGCTTGACCATGGCGATGAAGCCGGAAGCGGGCGTCGAGAAATGCAGGGACGGTTGCTGACCCGGCGGAAACGCCGCGGCGTACGGCACGGTCAGCGTGTCCAGCAGCGTCTGCTTGTAATACCAGGCCACCCCGAAGCCGATGATGAAGAAGAAGATCATCTTCACCATGCGCGAGCGGAGCTCCGCGAGGTGCTCCCACAGAGTCATCGCCCCTTCTTCGGGCTCTTCGGGATCCTTGCTCATGAAGCTTTGATTTCGGCGGCCAGCGGCGCCTGCGCCTCGGCGGGCTCGTCGAGCAGGTCATCGGGCATGGCGCCGTACGAGTCGACGCCTTCGGGCGGGTACTCGCGCGTGGCGTCGATCTCCAGGTTGGCGTACGGGTCCTGGTAGCTTTGCGCGGGAGCCGGTGCACCACCCCGCGTCAGCTGGCGCAACTCGCTGAGCCCGCCGTGTATTCCTTCCGCTCGCAGGATCTCGTCGATGCCGGTCTGGGCCCGCACCTCGGTCGTCATCTGCCGTAGCTTCTTCAGCCAGCGGCCCATGGTGTGGAGCATCCCCGGCAGCTTTTGCGGGCCCACGGCCACGAGCGTCACCACACCGATGACGATGAGCTCGCTGAAGGAGAGGCCGAACACGGGGGAACGCTACAATTGCCAGGGGCTTTCGGCAAATCTGATCGGAGGCTCCGGCCCTCCCGGCCGCCGAAAGAAGTTCGGCCGGCCCGTCCCAGATCGGGCCCGGTTGTCGAGCTCCCACCCCGAAATGGTAGCCTCGGGACCCCGTGTTGGTCCTGCTGGTCATCGCGCTCACCATCATCGCGCCCACGGTCTTCGTCTACTTCCTCGTCATCAAGGGCACTGACCGCTACGAGCCAGAGCCCTTCTGGCTGCTCACCCTGACCTTCTTGTGGGGGGCCGTCGTGGCCACGATGACGGCCATCGTCGGCAACGCGATCGGCGAAGGAGCCGTCAGCGCTGCGCTCGGCGCAGGCGACGAGGCGTTGGTGCGCGCCTCGACGGCATCCTTCGTGGCCCCGCTGGTGGAAGAGACCACCAAGGGCTTCGGTCTGCTCGTCTTGTGGCTCTTCTCGTCGCTCTGGCTGCGTGAGCTCGACGGCGCGCTCGACGGCGCGATCTATGGTGGCGTGATCGGCCTGGGCTTCACGCTGACCGAAGACGTGCT
Source organism: Polyangiaceae bacterium (assembly GCA_035539475.1). Classification (GTDB taxonomy): domain Bacteria; phylum Myxococcota_A; class Polyangia; order Polyangiales; family Polyangiaceae; genus PMG-095. Next base: position 2,467 of record DATLIL010000018.1, on the reverse strand, counting down.
GTACGTGGCCAGCGCCGGAGCCCAGGGTGGCGCGGAAGCCTTCACCGGCCTCTTCATCCTGCGCACGGTGCTGAGCGGCCTGGGTCACGCTTCGTTCACGGCCATGACCGGCCTGGGCGTGGGCATCGCGGCCGAGACCTCGAACGGACTGGTCAAGCTGATAGCACCCATCGGCGGCTGGATGGCGGCGGTCGGCCTGCATTTCGTGCACAATTTCCTGGTCAGCTTCATGTTCGCCGGCGGCGCTGGCATCGGCATCAAGCTGCTCGTGTTCTGGACCTTCGACCTGCTCTTCTTCGTGCTGATCGTGTGCCTGGCCGTGCGCGATCGCTCGATCGTCATGCGCGGTCTCGTCGACGAGGTCGGCCGTCTGCTCCACCCCAAGGAGCTCCAGCGCACCACGAGCTACTGGATGCTGATGCCGTTCTGGAACTTCTTCTCGCTCTCGAACGGCCAGGGCTACGGGCAGAGCCGCAAGAAGCAGCTCGCGCTGGTGGAGCTCGCCTTCCTCAAGCACCGCCGACGCCGTGGTGAGCGTGGCCACGATCTCGATCGCGACGAGCACGCCCTGCGCGGCGAGATCCACCAGTACAATCAGCAGAACGTCTTCATCGGCCCGCGTTAGCGGGACCTCATTCCCTGACGACGGCCTGCAGCATCGGCAAGATCTCGTAGCTGAAGCCGAGGCCGGCGCGGATCACCGGATCGGCGCTCTGGAGCTCCTGAACGGCTGCTGCGTCCGCGGCGCGAACCACGCCCAGGCCCCAGACACCCTTCGGATCCGCCACCGGACCGAAGACGTAGGCCGTTCCGTTCTTCAGCAGGTCGCGCCAGTAGCCGACGTGTTGCTCCATCACCACGCGTTCGTCGGCCGTCATGTCCATCGGGAACGTGGGTCTCGGCGCCAGCAACCTGAGCACAAAGAACTTTCCGACGGGCTCGCTGTTCGTCATGGCTTCTACCTCACCTTTTACGATCAGCGGCTGCTACTGCCCACTAGTCTTCGCGAGCGTCGGGTTCCCCACGCAGGATGCTGAGCGCGCGGTAGAGTTGCTCGGCGAGCAGCACGCGCGCCAGGCGATGCGGCAGCGTCAGGCGCGAGAGGCTGAGGCGGGCGGCGGCGGCTCGCGAGAGCTCGGACGGGATGCCCTCGGCGCCGCCGATGACGAAGGTGACGGCGCCCTTGCCGCGGCTCGTCCAGCGCTCGACTCGCTGAGAAAGCTCGGTCGAGGTCACGCTCTCGCCGTCGACCTCGAGCGCCACCACGAGGCTGTCGGGGGGGATCGCCTTGGCCAGCGCGCGATCGTCTTTGACTTCGATCTCGTCGCAGCGGGCGTAGCGACGCACGCGCGCGAAGTAGTCGTCGGCAACGGCGCGCAGGCTCTTGTCTTTGAGCCGGCCGGCTGCGACGACGTAAAATCTCACCGCGGTCCGTTGACCGTCTCGGGCACGCGAATGCGCTTGGCGTCCATCCACAAGCCGTCCAGGTCGTAGAGCGAGCGCGTCTGCTCCTGGAAGACGTGGACGACGACGTCGACGAAGTCGATCAGCACCCACTCGCCGCGCGGCAGCCCCTCGACGGAAATGGCGTTGAAGCCGAGCTTGCTGAGCCCATGATCGACAGCGTCGGCGATGGAGGCGACGTGTCGATCACTCTGTCCAGTCAGGAGTACGAGGTAGTCCGCGTAATCGACCTTGCCCGTCACGTCGATGATCTCGACGTCGGAGGCTTTCTTGTCGAGCGCCGCGTTGGCCGCAGCAATGGCCATGCGCTGAGCGTCCTCGGAGGGGCCCGCCTGGCGCGCCTTCTGCGGCGGCGTGGACGACCGCGTCGGACGCTTCAGCACCACTTTCGACCGTTTTTTCATGGCCATGAGCGCATCAACCCCTGATCTGGCCCTCGCCGTAGAGCACCCACTTCTCCGTGGTCAAACTGTCGAGCCCCATCGGACCGTAGGCGTGGAGCTTCGACGTCGAAATGCCGATTTCAGCGCCCAGCCCGAGCTGCCCGCCGTCGTTGAAGCGAGTGGAGGCGTTGACCAGCACGCAGCTGGCGTCCACTTCACGCAGCCAGCGCTGGGCGTGCTGATAGTTCTCGGTGCAGATGGCGTCGGTGTGATTGGAGCCGTAGCGGGCGACGTGCTCGAGCGCCGCGTCCAGATCGTCGACCACGCGCACGGCCAGGATGTTGGCCAGGTACTCCATGCCCCAGTCCTCGTCGCTGGCGGCCTTGGCTTCTTTGACGATCTCGCGCGTCCGCGCGCAACCGCGGAGCTCCGCGCCGGCGGCGAGCAGCTCGGCGGCCACGGGCGGTAGCACTCGCTGCGCGTCCGCGGAATGTACCAGCAAGCACTCGAGCGCATTGCAGGCGCTCGGGCGCTGGACCTTGCCGTTGACGGCCAGGCGCGCCGCCATCTGGGCGTCGCAACCGGCGTCGAGAAACATGTGGCAGACGCCCTTGTAGTGC
>DATLIL010000017.1:0-4329 GCA_035539475.1 Polyangiaceae bacterium | reverse complement strand
GGCGAGTCGAGCAGAAAGCAGCTCGAGAGCTGCTCGCGGCGCGTGCCTGCGTTGAACAGGGTGGGCGAGCTAGGCAGGTACTCGAGCGATGAGAACAGGCGATAGAGCTCGAGCGCCTCCGCCACGCTCTCGGCCAGGGCGCAGGCGATGCGCAAGAAGAAGTACTGCGGCGTCTCCAGTACCAGACGCGTCTCCGGATGCTTGAGCAGGTAGCGATCGTAGAGCGTGCGCAGGCCGAAGTACTCGAGCTCGCGATCGCAGAGTGGCTGCACCGCGTCGTTCAGCTTGCGCGCGTTTTCGACCACGAAGCGCGCCAGCCGATCACCGATCAGGCCCAGGCGGTGCCCACTCTGGATGGCCTGCGAAAAGGCGTGGATCTCCTGGCTTTCCACCTCCTTTTCGACGTACGTCGCCAGCAAGCGCGCGGCGAGCTTGGCGTACTCGGGTTCCTCGGCGATGAGACCCGCCGCGGTCTGGATCGACAGCTGATCGAGCTCGCGCGTGGTGGCGCCGTCATACAGGCCGCTGATCGTCTTGGTGGCGACGCGCAGGGCGTCGACGTCAGCAAGCCCGCCGCAGCAGCGACTGACCGCGCGAACGATCTTGTTCAGGTCGACCGGCTCACGCGAACCGTTACGCTTCCGCACGCCCATCGTGGACGGGACCAGCCCGTGCCCGCTCTCGGTGACTTCGCTCAGCATCGTCTCTCTCCTCGAGTTGCGCTTTGCTCGGAGCGACGGCGGTGCCAGGACAAACGCCGGCCAGCGGCGTCTGTTCGGACCTACCGCCTCCCGCGAGGCTTCATGAGGTCGAACCGGCGCCGGTTGTTCGTCCGTGCGCCGGATGCTGGCAGGTCTTCGGGCTCACGAGCATTCCGGACGAACCGGATCCCTACTGTCCGCCGCTTCCCAAACCCGAAGGTTCAGTGCCGTGGCGGAGGTCGTTCTCGATGACCGCTGCGGGGCAGCCCCGGATTCACACCGGGTTCCCTTTTAAGCGCTGAGCGGTTGCTCAGTGCGCCAGCATGGTGGACAACCTATTGTGGTCGGCCCATGCCTGTCAACAAGATGTTGGGCACTGGTTGAAAAAGGCGGAGCACCCGAACAGTGCCGGGGGAGCAGTGTTTCGTCACCCGGGTCGCACTACAGTCGCCTACATGTGGAAGGGTAACTGGTCACTGATCTCGGTCGCGGCACTGCTCTGCGCAGCGGCCTGCGGCGACGACGACGAGGGCGGCGAGAAGGTGAACGGCGCCAGCGGCAGCAGCGGCAGTGATGGCGTCGCAGGTGCCGCCGGCAGCGGTGAAGTCGGCGAAGGCGGTAACACGAGCTCGACCGGCAGCGCCGGTGAGCAAGGCACCGCGGCAGGCCCCGCGATCCACGGCACGTTCCTACCCGAGTTCGAGAGCGGCACTCGACTCACCGTCAAGCAGTACCAGTTCGAAGACATGCCTCCAGTGTTTCTGAGCTTCTACGACAACGAGCTCGAGACCGAGTGCACCTTCGTCGACGTCGACGGCACCCTGCGCTGCATGCCGAGCGAGCAGAACATGATCCGTGAAGTACTGTTCGCGGATGCAAGCTGCGGTGATGCGGTCGTCACACGCCCGACCGACTGTGGGGCGAGCGCCGCTGCGCCCTGGTTCGTCGAACGCGAGCCGCTCGGCGAGTTCTGCGCCGGCACGTTGCCGCACGCGTTTCACGCCGTTCCGCTGGAGGTCGGCGATCCTCTCTTCGTGGACGACGGCGGAACCTGCACCGAGCAGGGCGCGGTCGACGATACACGTCTCTGGTACCGGCTCGAGCCCGAGACTCCGGCGGCGGATTTCGTGGCCGGAGAAGCCGTGGTCGACGAAAGCGCGGGCCTCCTCAGCGTGCGGCGCATCGTGGCGGACGACGGCGCCAGCGTCGTCGAGGGGATCTACGACACTGACGCGCCGGGACTTTGCCGTATTCGGGAGTACGATTTGCGCTGGATCTGTGTCCCCGAAGTTGGCTTTCACTCGGAGGGCTACCGCAACATGGACGCCGATTGCAGCGAGCCGCTCTCGCTGGCGAGTTGCAGCGAGCCGCTGTACCTGCTCAGCGGCGGCGACGTGATTCATCGCGCCGGCCCCGAGTACACCGGTACGGTCTACGGCGGTGTGGGCGACATGTGCGAGGAAGTGCCAGCGGGCGAAGAGGACGGCACGTACTACGAGGTCGGTGAGCTCGTGGAGCCTGGCGAGTTTGCTCCGCTCGATGCCGTGAGGCAGGGCACCCAGCGCCTGCAGCGCGACGTCTACGTCGACTCCGCCGGCATGCTGATGATGCCCGGCGGTAAGGGGATCTTCGACATGGATCTCGCTGCCTACTGCTCGCCCCTGCGCGCCATGGACGGCAGCGTCTACTGCGTGCCCGCCGAGGTCCCGATCGAGTCGACCTACAACCTGTACTATGCGGACGCCGACTGCACGGAGCAGCTCTCTTACTGCGGAATGCACGACTGTCCGCACGAAGTCGCCCTGCAGACCGATCCCAATACGGCCTGCGGCAGCGACTTCGACGAGGTGCTCGCCCTGGGCGACGAATTCACCGGCGGTGAGCTCTACATCTGGTACTCGGGGCGCGAGCCGGGCATGGAATGCGATGGGCCGTTTCCGACGGACGACTACGGCACCCTGCGACGCGTGGAAGGCGAGGGCACGCTCGAGGCCTTCGCCGAGCTCGAGCTCGTGACCGAGTAGCGACAAACTTGGCCACCCCTGGACGGGGGGCGCAGGGTTTCGCGCATGGAACAGCGCTGCGAAGTTTGCGAAAATTTCCGTCCAACCGGTGATCTCGCTGCGGAGCGCACCCTCGTCGAGGTGTCATTCGGTGAGCGCAGCGTGCTGCTCTGCAAGGGACACGCGCTGATCGCCAGGAACTCCGGCATCGGTACGCTCGAAGAGCTCCGAGCGCTCTACCGTGAGAGCGAAGGCGAGCGCTCGTTCGTGCCGCGTCGTTCACGCGCGAGCGAGCACGAGAACCCCGGTCGGCGCGCCACGGACGCCTAGAAAATAGGCCCTTTCGCGCGTGATACCATGGATTCCATGGTGCGCTTTTCCACGCTGGCGTTCGCCCTCGTCACGGTCTCACTCATGGGGGCCTGCTTCTCGGCGGGCGGAGATGACGACTCCGGCGGCGGCGGTAGCAGCGGCACCGCCGGTACGGCTGGCAGTCCCCGAGGTGGAAGCGCTGGCAGCGCGTCGGGTGGCACCGGCGGTCAGTCGCGTGGCGGCACCGGCGGCGACGTGAACGAAGGCGGCGCTCCCGGGGGCGGTACCGACACGGGCGGCTCCAGCTCCGGCGGTTCGACGACTGCTGGCAGCGGCGGAACGGCGAGCTCGTGCGTGACGGAGATCATGCCGCTCACCGATTTGACCGACACCGACTTCACCATTTGCGACTTCCCGCTGCCGGCAGGCGTGGAAGACTTCAATGTCTTCATCGGTAGCTCGCTCGGTCGAGGCTCGAAGCTCTGCTGGCGCGGGTCGAGTCAGGGTTGTGATCAGCCGGGCACAGCGCCGGGTGGCTGGTGGATCAACGGTGACCAGATCCTGCTCTGCGACTCGAGCTGCAGCGCGTATTTCGATCCCGAGCCCGACATGGTCGTCTACATCGAGATCGGCTGCCCGAGCGACACCTGCCTGTAGCGGTGTCAGGTCCGCAGGCGCGCAACGAGCACGGGCGGCAACTCGGCGAACACGGCCATCGGTGAGCCGCGTTCGACCTGCGCGGGCTCGAACACCGGCTCCTCCAGGGCGTCGAGCACGAACCCGCGCTCGAAGAACGTCTTCAGCACGGCGCTGATCGGTCGATCGAAGTACCAGTGCGGCTCCTGTTGCCCGTCGAGCGCAATGCCGCGAGCCACGCGCGGACGGATGTACCTCGAGACCTTCACGGAGTGTCGCAGCTGAAAGCCTCCGTCGTCGTCGGTCTCTTCGAGCACGCGCACCGTGCCGCCGCCGTTGAAGGCGGGATGCTGAATCGAGAAAACGAAACGTCCACGCGGGCGGAGCAGACGGCATGCGGCTGAAGCCAGAGGCTCGATCTCGCGCATGTCCATGATGGCCATGTTGCAGACACAGGCATCGAAGCTGCCCGCGCTGCCGAGCGCCAGGAGCTGCTCCTGGCTCGTGCCGTCGGCGACTCGGTAGTCGATGTCACCGCCGTGCGCGCGCGCCCGTTCCACCATCGCCGGGCTGAAGTCCGTGGCCAGGACCTTGGCTCCGAGCGTCGCCATCCGGCGCGCGAAGTCGCCGTTGCCGCAGCCGATCTCCAGCACGCGCTCGTCGGCGCGAAGCTCGAG
>DATLIL010000016.1:0-3528 GCA_035539475.1 Polyangiaceae bacterium | reverse complement strand
TCGCTGGTCCCTACACGCCGCCGCCGGCGCAGCTCCGCGCAACACTTGGTGAGGAAGAACTGAGCCAGCTGCACGATGTCCTCGCGCCGGTCGCGCAGCGCCGGGACGTCGACCGGAAACACGCCCAGGCGGTAGTAGAGGTCGCGGCGGAACAATCCGGCCTGAACGTCGGCCTCGAGGTCACGATTGGTGGCGGCCAGCACGCGTACGTCGACGCGCTGCGTGCGATCGTCTCCAACGCGCTCGAACTCGCTCTCTTGCAGCACACGCAGCAGCTTGGCCTGCATGTCGAGCGGGATCTCGCCCACCTCGTCCAGGAAGATCGTGCCGCGGTGTGCGAGCTCGAAGCGGCCGGCTCGGTTGCGCAGCGCACCCGTGAACGACCCCTTCACGTGGCCGAAGAACTCGCTCTCGAACAGCTCCTTGGGGATGGACGCACAGTTGACCTTGACCAGGGGCCCGGACGCTCGATCGCTCTGCGCGTGAATGGCGCGCGCGATCAGCTCCTTGCCCACGCCCGACTCTCCGCGGATGAGCACGCTGGCCTTGGTCGAGGCCACCGCGCGCACCATCTCGAGCACGTGCTTGAGCCCCGGGCTGGTGCCGACGATGCGCTCCCCGCCAGGGTCGCCGTGAAGCTCCTGGCGCAGGTAGTCGCGCTCCTGCTCGGCGGCCTGCTTCAGCGCAGTGAGCTCGTTGAAGGCTTCGCGCCGACGCTCGTCGGCCTGCTTGCGCGCCAGCGTGTTGCCGATGATCTGGCTGAACAGGCCGAGACGGCCGAGGAGCGCAGGCGTCAGCCGCTTGGGCGGCGAGCGGAAATGTAGGCCGATGCTCCCGTCCACGCCGCCGCGGTTGATGGGGAGTGGCAGGATCACGACCGTGTCGAGGCCGTCCTTCTCGAACAGCGGGGCCAGCGTGGGCAACTCGCTCGGGATCGCACTGCGCGGGATCACGATTGGCTTCCCGGCCCTGGCCGCCTCCATCACCAGCGAGTCGGCTGGCAGCGGGAAGGCGTCGCCGATGTCGCGGAAGCTCGGGATGCCGTCGGCACACCACTCGTAGGCGATGTACGCGATGTTCTCGCTGGGACTGATCGTGCGGATCAAGGCGCGGTCGACGCCGGTCAAACCGGAGAGCACACGCAAGCCCTCGACGATCGCCTGATCGAGAGCCTCCGGGCTGGCGTTGATCAGGCTGGTCGAGATCTGGTTGAGACGCTCGACGAAGGCGAACGTCTCGTGCAGCTCCTCCTCTGCGGCGCGGCGAGCGACACGCGCTTGTTTGTCCTCGAGCGCGCGCTTCACCGCCGGTCCCAGGCGCGCCAGGCGATCCTTGATCAGGTAGTCGGCCGCACCTTCGCGCATGCACTCGACCGCCTTGTCCTCGCCCACCGAGCCGGTGACGACGATCAGTGGAATGTCGAGCTCGAGCTCCTTGAGGATGGCCAGCGCCGCGCGCGCGTTGAAGCCCGGCAGTGTGTAGTCGGCGAGGATGATGTCCGGCAGCTTCGACACCGCCTTGCGGTAGTCGGCTTCGTTCGCAACTCGCTCACAGCTGGGAGCGTATCCGCCGGATTCGAGCTCGAAGGCGACGAGCTTCGCGTCGTCGACGTTGTCCTCCAACAGCAGTGCCCGAATGCTCATTTCCCGCTCTTCTCAAGCTGCGACGCCTGGAAACGGTCAGCGTATCATCCAGGTTAAGGGGGGAGTGTACTTTCACGCTCCGGAGCGCGTGGTTAAGCCTAAACCACAACGATTTCGCAAGCTCAGGCCACCAGTCCGGGCAGCTGGCGTCGCTACTGCCGACTTGGCGGGAATCCGCGGGCCGAACCAGAAGGTGACGAAAGTCCGTGCGCGACTCGAGCGCTCGTGTCGGCGAACCAGCGAAGGAAACGGCTTTGGGCGTCGCGACCGCCGGTGGCACGGCGCCTGCACTGGTCTCGCCGACGAAGCAATGGACGCGACCGACCGCTACGAGCTCATGACCCGGCTGGTGCGCCTCGAGCGCGAGCTACTGTTCGTGCGGCGCAAGCTCACGGACCAGCAGACTCCGACATCACTGCCGGCGGGCTCATTTCAGGCCGTCCGCGTGCAGGTAGGAGCGGGCGAGTATGCGATCCCCAGCGTCTGCGTGCGGCAGATCATTCGTTACGCACTCCCGGCGCCGGTGCAATTGCCGAGCGCGATCAAAGGCGTGCTCACCATCGCGGGGGAACCGATCGTCGTCGTGGACCTCGGCGAGCGACTCGGTTTCGGCACGACTGTGATCGATCACGAGACGGCGCTGGTCATTGCCACCATCAACGACAGCATGGTCGCGCTCATCATCGAACGTGTCTGCGACGCCATCCAGCTCGAGCGTGCCGAGCTGCACGTTCCGAGCGATCCCCTCACGTCCGGTGCCTGCGTGGCAGCCATCGGCACGTACGCCGGCAGGCTGGTACAGGTCCTGGACCTGGATCAGCTCGTCCCCCCCGCGGAGCTCGAGCTCCTCACCTTGTCGATCGAGAGCCCCTGATGATCAGTCACCACGACACGCGCAGCACGATCCCGGCGCAGCCGGCCGCGCTGCAGCAAACCGCCGCAGCCTACCTGCGGCAGGCGCTGTTCGAGCTCGAGCGGGGCGACGTCGACGGCGCCGAATCGACGCTGCGACAGGCGCTGCAGCTTACGCCCGATTTCGCGGAAGCGCTCTACCAGCTAGGGCTCATCCGCGTCCACCGTGGCGACAGGCTCGGCGCGCGGCCGATCCTGCTCGCTGCGCTGCGCGCCAGTGAGCGACATCCCCCACAACCGGCGCTGGCGACCCGGATAGCGGAACAACTCGCGAAGCTGCTCTCGGGCTGAATCCAGCGGCTCGCTAGTTTCCGATTCGTTGGCACCTCGCCACACGAGTGTCAGACGAGACGCCTAACTTCCTCGAGCGTGTCGCAAAGCACTCGCGGAGCGCCCGCCATCACGCTGCGTGCTTCGATCATCGTGCTGGCCTGTGCGCTCCTGGTCTGGACCTTCCGTGACCTGGATCTGGGCCGCACCGTCAGCCTGGTGTCCCAGGTGCCCCCGCTGGCGCTGGCGCTGATCCTGGTGCCGCAGCTGCTCGCCCTCGGCCTCGAGTCCACGGGCTGGTGCGAGGCTTTTGGTGTGCTCGGCCACAAGATCCCCCAGCTCGCGCTGCTGCGCTTGCGCGTCTCGACGGAGGCCATGGCTCAGACGCTGCCCGCTGGTGTCGTCTGGGCGGAGTCGATCAAACCGGCGCTGCTCGATCGCTGGTGCGGTGTTCCGCTGTGCGACGCGCTGGCAGGCATGGCCGCGCGCAAGTACCTGCTCGTGCTGTCGCAGAGCGTCTACGTACTGACCATGGGGCTCCTGGGCTTTACGGCCCTGGAGCGGGCGTCCGTCGGCGTGATTGGCGTGCCCGGGTTGCCCTGGCTCGTCTTGCTCGCCGCCCTCGTCCTGCTCGCCGCCGCGATCCTGCTGCGCTCGTTGCTCTCGCACGGCGCGCTCGCCGCGCGATTGCTCGCGCTTCTGC
>DATLIL010000015.1:0-26450 GCA_035539475.1 Polyangiaceae bacterium | reverse complement strand
CAGCACAAACTTTTGGGGCGGCCATAAGGCCTTTCTGAGGTGAGCCTTGTGGGAGGAGTCGCGACACTGACGGAGGTGCGCCGGGGGTTTCACGGTGCGCTGCCGTGAAATAACCCGTTCGTGCTGGAGCTCCACAAGGATGATCGCTCACTCAGGCCTGACGACGAGAGCTGCGCTGACCGGTTTCTTCGCTGCCCTGATTTCGTCCTGTACGGGCGTCATCGAGCCGCAACCCGACAGCAGTCCCGGGATCGTCGGCGGAGGCCAGGGCGCGACCCAGGGCAAAGGCGGTAGCGGTTCCGGCGGAACCGTGCAGGGTGGCGGGACGGCCGGAGCGGGCGGGTCCGCTGGCAGCGCGGGCAGCGCCGCTCTGCTGCCGCTGTGGACGGGCTCGATGGGGTCGTGGTGTGGCCCGGGTGACAACGCGACGCTCTGGCTGGTCAGCAGCAAGACCGCGAGCGCGTGTATGGCGCAGAGCGCGAAGATCTACGGCGAGATGGAGGACACGACCGAGGGCCTGGTGATGGAGGTGCCGAGCGCTTCGATCACCACGTTGCCGGCCACGCTCACCGTTCCGTCTCGCTATTGCACTGCCGGCGTCTGCAGCGACGTCACCGTGACCTTGAAGGTCGACACGTACACGCAGGGTGTGGGCGCGACGGGCAGCTGGTCGCTGACGCCGCCGGGCGGGATGCTGGTCGAGGGCAGGCTGGAAGCTGGCTGGTGCACCTGGGACGAGTTCCTGCCGCCGCACCCGCAAGGCATGCGCCTGGCGCGTGACATCAAGCTCGCCGAAGTGGCCGTGTACCAGGGCGTCAAGATCCCGATCATGACGGGGATGCTGGAGGTGCCAGAGCGCAATGCCGACCTGGTGCAGAACCGCGAAGCGCTCGTGCGCGTGTTCGTGGAGCCCGGACCTGCCTTCACGGCTCGTGAGATCGCGGCCCGTATCACGCTGCAGACCGGTGACGCCGAACCGGTCGTGGTCGAGGAGACGATGCAGGTGAGCGGCGCTTCGAGCGAAGAGGACACGAGCTCGACTTTCAATCTGATGCTGCCGAAAGAGGCGTTCGGAGAGGGCACGCAATACACGGTGGAGCTGCGCGAGACGTCGAAGTGCACCGAGCTTGCCGGCGTGGCCATGGGCGCACGTTTCCCGGAGACGGGTACCTTGCCCGTCGACGCGATCGACACCGGACCCGTCAAGGTGCTGCTCGTTCCAGTGCGCTTCGACGCCGACGGCTCGGGACGCGTGCCCGACACCGGTACCGAAGCGATGGCCCAGCTGAAGGACCGCGTGTACGCGATGTATCCGACGGGCGAAGTCATCCTCACGCTGCACGAGCCGGTGGGCACGAGCGCGACCGATCTCGGTGACATGCTCGATCAGATGCGCAACCTGCGTGACGAAGAAGAGCCGCCGAGCGACCTCAGCTACTACGGCCTCGTCGACATGGCCGATTCGTTCCAGGACTATTGCAACCAGAGCTGCACCACCGGCATCGCCGGCTTCGGCAGCCAGAACGGCGAGGCCACCGCCGGCATGGGCATCGGCTTCATCGACTACGCCGCGGGCACCTTCGCGCACGAGCTCGGCCACATCCATCGCCTGCCGCACGCGCCCTGCGGCGGTCCCGCCGATCCCGATCCCGAGTATCCCTACGACGGCGCCGGCATCGGTAGCTGGGGTTACGACGTCCTGACGCAGGAGCTCTTCTCGCCCTCGGAGTACGTCGACCTGATGAGCTATTGCTCACCCGATTGGGTCAGCGACTACAACTACCAGCTCTTGCTCGAGCGGGTGATCACGGTCAACGAGAACGCGGGCAACCTGAAGGTGCTCGGCACTCCGCCGCCGCCCCAGGAGTGGCGCAGCTTGCGCGTCGACGCGGCCGGCAACGTCCGCTGGGGCCTCTCCGTGCATCCGCGCCGCTCGCCGCCCGGCGATCCCACCACCGCGAACATCCTCGACGCGCAGGGCATCGTGCTCCAGCAAGTGGTCGCTTACGTGGAGCTCGCCTCCGACGACAGCGCGACCTACTTCGTGCCCGCGCAAAAGGCCGGCTGGCACGCGGTCCAGATCGGGGCTCTCCCCGCGCACGCCTACGGCGCGCCCAGCAACGCAGCTCCGTTCACGCGCTGAGCCTTACTTCTGCGTTTTCGCCTGAGGCGTGAATCTTTCACGCGCGCGCGGGAAACCTGCTGCGACGCGCCGATTGCTTGAGCCGTTTGCGATCACTGCCCGCATTCAACAGGTCAGGTGCGAATGAAGTTCCCTGGCCGTACGCTGGCTGCGTTTACCGCGGTGCTCCTGTATGCGTGCACGAGCGCCGATCAGAGCGGCGATGACCCCACTCCCGCAGGTGGCAGCGCGGGCTCGGCAGGAGCCAGCGCGGGCGCGAGCTCGGGCGCTGGTGCCACGAGCGGAGCGGGCGGCGGCGGCTCGCCCGGCGGCGGCAGCGCTGGCAGCGCGCCGACCGCGGGTGGCGGCGGCAGCGGCGGACTCAGCGCTGGCAACGGCGGCAGCGGCGGCAGCGGCGGCGGGGATCCGACCTCCGCCTGCGCCGTCGATCCTCAGCGCATCTATGACGACGTCGACTTCTTCGCTTCGGACGAGTGCCGCGGACGTCTACCGGGCGACGTGGGCAACGAGCTCGCGCTCGACTTCGCCGAACAGGAGTTCGTGGGCGCGGGCCTGCTGCCGGGAAACGACGACGGAACCTACCGTCAAGCCTTCGCCTTCAACGACGGCGGCAACTCCGGCACGACGGAGAACGTGGTCGCCAAGATCGAAGGCAACGATCCCGTGCTGAAGAGCGAGGTGATCATCGTCGGTGCGCACATCGATCATCTGGGCTTCGAAGGCGACGACATCTACCGCGGCGCAGATGACAACGCTTCGGGCGCCGCCGTCGTGCTGGAGCTCGCGCGCATGTTCCAGCGTTGCGGCCTCACCCCCAAGCGCACACTCCTTTTCGTGGAGTGGAACGCGGAGGAGATGGGTCTGCTCGGCTCGGAGCACTACGTCGACGACCCGATCTTGCCGCTCGAGGACACCATTGCCGTCTACAACTTCGACATGGTCGGCGCCGGTGACGGCTCGGGCGTGCTCCTGTTCGGAGGAGACGACCAGGAGAACCGCTGGCTCACGGACCTGATGATCAACGCGGCCGACCAGGCAGGGTTGACGCACGTGATCGAGCTCGTGCCGCAGAAGCTGGCCTCCGATCACGCTCCCTTCGTCGAGAGAGGCATCCCGATCTGCTGGGGCTTCTCCAGGCCCGATCCGCATCCGGGCTACCACAGCCCCGACGACACCATCGACAACATCAAGCTCGACAGCTTGCGGGCGGTCTCCGAGCTCTTCTGGGCGGCGCTGAGGCCGCTCGCCATGGGTGAAGAAGACCAATTCCTCTGAGCGGGGAACCTGCTCGGGGGCTTCCGACTCAAGGGGGGCATGAAGCCCATCGTCGTTCTCGCCTGTCTCACGCTCGCTTGCGGTGGAGGCAGCCCCCAGCCCGAAACCGCCGACAACGCAGCAGCCGCACACGGCTCCGCTCCCGGCGCTCCGGCCGAAACCACGCCGGTTCCGCAGACGTTCGCCGAGCAGGTGACGCTCGGGCAAAAGCTCTACGGTGAGCAGTGCGCGAGCTGCCATGGCGACGCTGGCGAAGGTAAGACGGCGCCGCGAGTCGTCGGCCTCGATCAGGGCGCGCTGCCGCTGGCGCCGCCAGCGACGGCCCAGTACCGCAAGACCGAGTTCAAGACCGTGGCGGACGTCGCCGACTTCGTCGTCAAGAGCATGCCGCCCAAGGCGCCAGGAAGTCTGTCGGAGGAACAGTACTTCGCGATCCTCGCCTTCGATCTCAAGGCCAACGGCATCGATCTCGGCGACAAGAAGCTCGACGGCGCGCTGGCGCAGACCCTGGAAATCCCGCGCAAGTAGCGTTCACTGAACGGGTGGCGGGCGAACGGAGACAGGGCCGTGGACCGGCGCGGCCCCGGCGGGCGGAAAGAAGAACTGCAGCGGCGAGCGGAAGAACGTGGCGACCACGGAGGCGAGTAGCCTGAAGCGGTCGGAACGTTCGACCTCTCGCGCGCGCAGAGCGACGGTCAGCGCCAGCACGAAGCTCACGCCGAAGTTCAACAGCCCGATCACGGCGATGCCGGCCGAGGCCCAGAACAGGTCCTGCATCGACAGCTCGGCGCCCAGACTGCACACGCTCAGTGTCAGCGCGCCGGTCGAGAGCGTGACGTGGCGCACGTCGAGCGGCAGACCGAAGAACTTACCCATCACCGGTGTCATGCCGAGCAGCACGCCGAGCGTGGTGTTGCCGCCGACGCCGGAGATGTTGCGCGCGAAGACCCGACCGGCCCAGGCCATGGTGCGCCGGCCGAGGAAACGTCCCCAGCGATGCTCGGCGATCGCTTCGGGCAAGCGCCGATACGTGGCCCAGTTCTCGAGCCAGCCAGCCGCCACGCTCGAGAACCAGAGCAGGACGCCGGTGAGCGCGGCGTAGAACACGGAGCCGCTGTGCGTGAGGTGCAGCGAGCCGAGCACGTAGCGCGCCGTATCGGCGTCCAGGAACGGGTGCTCGAAGTGGCGGCGATAGACCTGATCGAAGGCGAACGCGGCGGGGATCACCATGCCGACGTTGCCGACGGCAGCTGCGAGCTGCGAGCGTGTGATGCGCGCGATGGTGCCGACCAACCCACTGAGATCGGGGTGCCCGGCCGTCTCGCGCAGTGAGCCGGCCAGCGCCGCCGCCGTGACCGACGGCTGCTTGGTGGCCAGCGTGAAACCCAGGAACTGCATCAGGAGGAAGCTGCCGGCGTAGTTCGCCGCCGACAGAGCGCCCTCCACGAACGGCGCGAAGTGGGCCCAGCCAATCAGGTACTTCAGCGCCGTGGTGCCGGCGGTGAGCACGCCACCACCACCGGCGGATGCGAGCATCTTGAAGTACTCGCCGCGGGTGCTGGTGATGTAGTGCTCGCCGGTGTGCCCCGCGCGCTCGATGATCTTGCGCGCCAGGAGGTGCAGGTTGCTCGTGAGGATCTCGCCCAGGTCGCGCTCGCGGTGCCGCGCCGCACACAGGCTGACGAGCAGATCGCGTGCGCGTGCAGCCGCGTCCGGGTGCCGCTGACCGAGCAGCCTCTCGATCAACGTCTCGAGCCGCTCCAGGTTCTTGCCGATGAGCTCGAGGCGATAGACGACGTCCACGCTGACGCCGCGTTCTTCCAGGTTTTCGATCACGCGGGCCACGACGCCGCGACACTCCTCCATCACGATGCGGCACTGGCGTGCCCGTTCGGAGAGGGCGCCGGGCTCGGCGGAGCTCGCCGCGATCAGCGCGTCGCAGGCGCGTAGCAGCTGGTAGAAGGGGGACGTCTGCAGCGAGCAGGCCGGGCTGCGGGCGCGGATCACCTCCGACAGACCGACGGCCGAAATGCGCGTGGCGAGCAGGGCGATGGCGTCGCAACAGGTGGACAGCAGCGATTCGAAGCCGTAGAGCTGTGCGACCAGACGAACGATCAGTGCGTCCGGAACGGCCGCCAGCCAGACGGTGTCGCGCTTGCTCGGAAACAAGCGGGCGCAGAGCTGGATCAGGCTCTGCTCGTCGACGGGCTCCGGGAGAAAGCGCGCGGAGAGCCGATCGATGGTCTCACCGAAGAAGCCACGGTCGCCCGGGATGCCGAGCCGCGCCAGCAGCGGCGTGCCGTTGACCTCGGCGAGCGTGCGCGAGAGGACCTCGCTCAGCCGCTGGCGATAGCCGGGAAAGTGTTCGAGCGCTCCAGACAGCACGCGCAATCGCCCGACCTGCGCGCGATCGGCCGGGCTCGAGTCGGATAAAGCGGGTGCCTTGGCGCCTCCGCGGATCCACTTGAAGAGGTTCTCGAGCTGCTCCACGCGCGCGATGAGGGGCGCGCCGGCGTCGAGCGCCGTGAGCGCCGCGTGACACTGCTTGAACGCCTTGTGCTTGCCGGCGTCCGGTAGCAGCGCGCGTCCGAGCGTCTCGCCGTCTGCGGCGATCGCTTCGGAAGCGTCGTACGAGGGCGGGACGGCGGGCTGCATCCGCCGGCCGAAGATAGCACTACAGCGGGAAGTCGTACTGCAGGCCCAGGGTGGCGCGGTGCTGGTCGTTGGGCACGAGCTCGTCGCCGCGGACCGTGTACGCGCCGTACTTGGCCGTGATCCAGTTGTAAGAGACGCGGAACGACAGTCCGGGCGCGGGCGTTTGCCCGGAAATCGTGGCTCGGAGCTCGCCGAGCGGCGAGGCAAAACCGTTGTCGGGGTAGCCGTTGGTGGGTCGATCCGGAACGTAGCGACCGGCGAGCGCCAGCGTCGGCAGATTGCCACCCATGTGGTACGAAATGCGGGCGTTGCCGAAGAAGTTGGGCGCAACCGGCAGCAGATCTTCTTCGCCGCCGGGCTCCTGGCGGCGCGCCCACGCCTCGGTGACGCCCACACCGTAGCGCAAGCGGCCGGCCACACCCGTGCCCTCGTAGCCGATGTTGAAGCCGTAACTCTTGATCTTGGAGACGTTCTTCACCTGGTAGGCGTACTGAGTCCCCGGCTCGAGCTCGCCACGAGCCAGGGCGGCGTCGACCTCGTCTTGCGGCAGCTCCTGCACCAGCAAGAGGTCCTCCCACCAGGAGCGGAACACGCCGATCTGCAGCGACTGGGCGCCGAAGCGCTGCCCGAGCACGCCCTCGACCGAGCGCACCTGCTCCGGATTCAGATCCGAGCCGCCCGGAAGCTGCGTCGTCGGATCGTAGTAGTAGAGGTCGAACGCCGTCGGCGCGCGGAAGGCCTCCGAGTAGATCGCCTTCAGCGAGCCGCCCGTCCACGGCAAGAGCACGGCGGCGGCTCGCGGCGAGACGTGGCTGCCGAAGCGGTCGTCGATGTCGAGGCGCGCACCTGCGTTGAAGCCCAGCGCCTGTGTGGCCCAGAAGGTCTGTTGCAGGTAGGCCGCAAGCGCCTTCTCGTCGTGAGAGTACTCGTTCGGCACCGGGCTCACGCCCGTGACGTTGTCGTAGTAGTCGACGGTCGAGGCCACGTGTTTGTAGCGGCCGTCGAGGCCGAGCAGCGTCGTCACGCGGCCGTCTTCGAACCAGTCCAGGGTGAGCTGCGGTTCGAACCCGACCCACTGCGCCTGGCCGACCAGGTACCAGAGACAGCCGTCGTCTTGCCCCTCCAGGCAGTCCTCGGCGCCGTTGCTGGTCCACAGCTGGTCGTACTCGTAGATGTCACCGTACAGGCGCGTGCTCAGGCGGACAGCGGCGGAGAGCGCGGTGGAGTGCTTGATGTCCAGGTTGCCCCAGTGATCGAACTCCTCGCTGTTGGGATCATCGAAGTTGCCGCTGTTGGTCGGGTAGCTGCGATTGACCACGGCGCCACGCAGCCCGACCTCGAGATCGCCCAGGCGAAAGCGCAGGTAGCCGCTCGGTACACGCGTGAAGTAGGCGTCGTCGCCGTCACCGCCCCAGACGCCGGGCGGATACTTGCGGTCGTTCGGATCGACGTCGAAATCTCGCTCTTCTCCGGAAATGAAATCGGGGCCGATGTTCTGCGGTCCGAAGGCGAAGGTGGGACCCTTCTGCTCGTAGTACTCGAGCTCGAGCACCAGCTCCGACGGCAGGCCGAACAGCTGGAACTCCTTGCCCACGCCGATCGCCCCGCGTGCCGAGGTGGGCACCTCCGACTCGACGATCAGGTGACCGCCGGCGAAATCCTTGGCGCGCTTGCTCACGATGTTGACGATGCCGAGCATGGCGTTGGCGCCGTAGAGCACGGAGCCGGGTCCGAGCACGATCTCGATGCGGTCGATCATCTCGAACGGGACCGCCGTGCTGCGATCGAAGTAGGCGGTGGCGCCCCACTCCTCGTTGAGCACGTGACCGTCGAGCATGAGCAGCACGTGGCTGCCGAAGTCACTCGTCAGGTGCACGCCGCGAGCGCCGATCTCCGAGCTCTGGAACCATTTCTCGGTGATCATGCCGGTGGCGATGAAATTGATCGCCTCGTCCACGCTGTGAATGCCGTAGCGCCGCAGATCGTCGGCCGTGATCACGATCGTCATGGCCGGCGCGACGTCGGCGGCCTCGGCCGTCTTGGAGGCCGACTTCACCACCGAGGTATCGAGCAAGCCCTCCAGATCGGCCGTATCGCTCGCTTGCCCGAACGCGCGCACCGAGCACAGCGTGAGCAGCAGGGCGCAGCGCGCCGATGACGAGATGAACCGCTTCATTCCACGACCTTGACCAGTTTCAGGACCTGGGCCGACAGGTCCACCTTTTGCCGCTGTGCTCGCGCCAGGTGCACGAGCAGCTTGGGCTTGCCGCCCACCAGATCGAAGGACAGCACCACGCCGTGCTGGACGAAGCTCGCCACGGCGCCGGTGCTGAGCACGCTGACGCCTTCGAGCGCCCGCGCGATGCTCTCGAGCTCGCCCTGGTTGAAGCCCGGCGCGACGTAGACGACGGCGATACCCTTCTCCCTGACCCGGGCGGCAAGCGCGGGACCGTCGCTGAAGGTCAGCGCGCTTGCCTCCGTTGGACGATTGGCCACGACCTTGCCCGCAAGCGCTCGCTGGGCCTGTTGCGCCGCGTTGCTGGACTGCCCGTCGTCACGCTTGCTGACGATCAGGACCTTGACCAGGCTGGGAGCGCGCGCGGGCAGGTTCTTGTCGTAGGCCGCGACCTTGATCAAGAGCTCGATCTGCAGCGCGACCGGCACCGCCACTTCCTCGTCGGCCGCCGCGGAGGCGCCCACGAGCAGCGCCGCGATCAGGCTGCTGAAGAACGACCGCCGGCGCATGACCGAACACTTCAGCACCCCTCTGGAAGCCCCGTCAACGACTGCTTTGATCAATCCCCTCGCGCAGAGCGCATGCGCTGCGCCAGCTTTTTCATGCGCACGGTTCTGAAAACGGCATCCACCTGCGGCACGAGCGCTCCCTCGTCGCCCTTTTTCAAGAAAGCTCCATCGAAGCCGTGCAGCGCGTAGCGCGCGGCCTCGTCGCGGTCCGTCGTGTACAGGTAGAACAGGCAAACATCGCCGGTCTGGAGCGCGCGGCGCAAGCCCTGGACGACTTCGTTGCCGTTCATGCCCGGCATGTGAAAGTCGACGATGCAGAGGTCGGCTGTCCGCGCCAGACGCGCAGCGGTGTCCGGCGCCGTGGTGGTGCGCACCTGGTAACCCGAACCGGTCAGACACACGCGGATCTGCTCGAGGATCAACCAGCTGTCGTCCACCACGACCACGCGCCCGGCGCCGTCCACCTGGCCGACGGCGGTCATGGCGCGACCTCCGGCTGCACACCCGCTCGCACCGCATTCCTCGGTAGGATCGAGAAGCGACTGGTGCCGTCCCGGCGCTCGACCTTGAGGCAGTAACCCACGCCGTCGAGGTCATGCACCACGGCGTGTAGACCGACGCCGCGGCCGGACAAGGGCGCGTGCTCGCTGGTCGGTTTCTCACGGAACGAGCCGGCCTGGGCGTCGCCGCTCAGCAGTGGAGCGCCGCGCGCCGCGGCCGCAGCGAGCAGCCTGTTGCCGGCGATGCCACGGCCGTCGTCTTCCACGTGGATGACGGGCCAGAGCTCGCCGCTGGCGCTGGTCGCGCTGATGCGCAGCGTGCCGGACGGCCCCTTGCCGCTCTTCTCACGATCCTCCGGGCTCTCCAGGCCGTGAGCGATCGCGTTCTTGACCAGGTGGGTGAGTGTACCGGCCAGCACGCGCGCCAGACGCTCGGGCACCAGGATTTCCCTGCCTTCGACCTCGAGCGAGGCGCGCTTGTCGACGCTGTTCAGCCAGCGACCGACGTTCTCGGCGATGGGCGCGACGATCTCGCCCAGGCTGCGCGCTGAGAGCACCTCCGCCAGGCGACCGAGCTCTCCGCCCTGGCGCGCGCAGAGCTCGCAGAGCCTGGACAGATCGGGCCGGCGCACCGTGACCTGCTCGAGCACGGCGCGGCCGATCGGCGACGCTTCCACGAACAGTCGCTCCGCCTGATCGAGCAACGACCGGCACTGACCCAGCAGCTCCTCGAGGTCCGAGCCCCGTAGCGACACCTGCGTGCTGCGGGCACCGATCAGCAGCGCTCTGAGCTCGCTGATGCGGCTCTCCACGAGCTCGAGCGCCGACCCCAGATCATCGAGGCCGAACACCCGGGCCTCGCCGCGCAGGGTGTGCACGTGACCGAAGAGCTCGGTCACCGCGTCGACGCTGATCGCCGACTGTCCGGCGCAGATCTCGAGCGAGCGCGCAAGCCGGCGCCGGGCTCCCTCGAGAAAGACGACGAACTGCTGACCGCCGCCGGAGACGAGCCGGCGCATCGCGGCCATCTGCCGCTCGTGGCGCTCCTCTTGCGCTACCACCTTGCGCTCGAGCCGCTGCTTCTCGGTCTCGTCGGTGGCGAGCAGCATCACGCGCCTGATCTCGCCCTCGATCACGATCGGCCGAAACTCGAGCGCGAGCACCCGCGCGTCTGCGCCGTCGCCCAGCACGACCTTGGGCGGCGCGAAGGTCGCCAGCTCGGGCCAGTCGGGCGGCGTGGCGGCGAAGGCCAGCGCGACCCAATCGTCGAAGGCCCCGAGCTCCGCGTCCCAGGGTCCGGCGTCGGGGTAGAGCAGCTCGCGGATCTGCGCTCCCTTGAGCTCGCTGCGCTCGAATGCCACTGACGCTTCACGCGACTGCGCGCCGACCACGCGTCCGTCGCGGTCGAACACGATGATGGCCTGACGCATGTGGTCGAACAGCTCGCGCAGGCTCTTCAGGGCGTCGGCGAGGCGCTCCTCACGGTCGGCGATGGCACCGTCCATGGCCTGAAACGCGCGGGCCAGACGTCCGATCTCGTCGGCGCGGACGATCTCGACGGCCACGCGCCGCTCACCACGCTCGACGCGACGCACCGCGCGCAGGAGCGCGTTGATGGGCCGCACCACCTGTGTGCGGGCGACCACCAGCAAGAGCAACATGGTGCCGAGCGCCAGCGCGAAGCAGGAGAACAGGATCTGCTTGCGGCTCTCGGCGAAGGCCAGGTTCTCGCGCGCGAGCGAGAACTCGATCGTGGCCAGGCCCACCGGACCACCCTGTGGGTCCCGCACCAGACGCACCGTGGTGACGTGGTCCTCTTCCACTCGCGTGCCCGGCGCCTGACGAGCGGCCGAAGCCTTGGCTTGCCCGGCCGCGCGGTACTCGGCCATCGGCTTCGGATCTGCGCCGTGCCAGACGACGGCGGCCGTGATGTCCTTGTTGCCGCTCAGGTTCGCGAGCTCGGTGCGTACCCCTTCGTCGTCGCCGAAGTTGACGGGCGCGCCGAGCGTTGCGGCAAACAGATCGGCCACCATGTCCGCCGACTTGCGCTTGGCGTCCACCAGCGCGCTGCGCTCGCGATCGCTGAACCAGACGAACGTGAGCGCAGTGGCCACGGTAACGACGAGCACGACCGCAGCCGCGAGCCGCGTTCCGATCGAAAAGAAGCCGCGACCGTCAGCGACCTCTTCAACGCCGGGAAGAAGATGCCGGAGATCGCTCGCGCCCGTCTGCGGGCGTGAATCGCCACCTTCCGAAGCGTCCTCTCCCATGTCGAGCCGGCGATTATAGCGACCCTGAACGGAGCACGGAAGCTTGCTGCAACCGCCTAAGCGAATCTACGGGCCGCAGCAGCGAATGCCGATGCTGTTGGTCGCGAATTCGCGCACGGCCGAGAATCCCCCGTAGTCGCAGCGCAGGAAGCCTTCTGGATTCGAGAATTCGCCGCTCCGCAACCGACATTTGACCAGATTGTCCGCTGGGTCCTCGGCGCACGCGTCTTCCCACTCCCAGACGTTGCCGCTCATGTCGAAGATGCCCTCGTACCCGCCCTCACACTGGCTGGTCTCGACCGCGATCTTGACGTTCTTGATCTCCGGGACGTCTGGGAAATAGTCGGCGCCGTTGCAGAGCGCGCCGTCGAAGTTGTTTCCGTACGGGAACACGCGAGTGCCACCGCGCGAACACGCCGCGTGCCACTGGCTTTCCATGGCGTTGTTGAACGCGTCGTAGTCGGTGGCGCCGCCACCGATCTTGCCGCACATGCGCTTGCCCGCCCAGGTGCAGTAGGCGTACGCGTCGCAGTAGTCCACGCCGACGACCGGCAGATCCATGTCGGCGTCGTTCTGACCTTCGCTCGGCTCGTAGCTCGGGTTGCTCGATTGACAGTATTCGGGCAGGGAGGGCGTGGTCAGTTGGTCCAGGTTCGCGAGAAAGTCGGCGTACTCGGCGCGCGTGGTCTCGTGCGCGTCGATGCAAAAGCCGCCCGCTTCCTGCGGCACTCGGATCATCGGCGAGCCGCGGCCGTCGGGACAATCCTCCGCCTCGTCGCCACCTTCGCCGCCCATGCCGCTGCCCGTACCGGCCGTGCCGGAACCGCCGGAGGGCGAGCCGCCGGTCGACGTGCTTCCGCTCGCGCCGCCGCTGCTGCCGCCGGATCCTCCGCC
Organism: Polyangiaceae bacterium; assembly: GCA_035539475.1. GTDB lineage: Bacteria > Myxococcota_A > Polyangia > Polyangiales > Polyangiaceae > PMG-095. The sequence goes on along the minus strand of DATLIL010000015.1, from coordinate 13,968 downwards.
CGAAACCACTCCGCCGCCGGACTCGCCGGCGTCACCGGTTGGACCGCCCGCGCTGGCAGCACCCGACCCGGCCGTACCATTGCTTGCGCCGCTCTCCTCGAAATCCGACGAGGAGCAGGCGAACGTGGTGGCAGCAAGCAAGAGGACGACGGTCGAAAGCACTGCGGTGCCGTGGAGCGCCGCATTCATGGCATCAGCGTAGCCCATCGAACGCTGATGCACCACGCGGCAAACGCCGTGCCCCACATTGACTCACTTCTGCGTAGGCTCAGAGCCCGCTCTGCTCCATCCAGCGCCACGGGATCGTGCCGAACGACAGTGCCCAGTCGTTGAACGCCTTCAGGCTCATGCCACCGTTGTCGACCTTGCGCTTCTTGAGCCGCAAGAGCTCCATCTTCCCGATCAGGTAGCTCATCGGTACGGTGGGCATGGTCGTGTACCAGTTCACGTCGCCCTGGGCGCGCGCGCGGGTGAAACCGACGTTTTTCATCAGATGCCGGACGGCGTCGTCGTAGCTCATGCGCCCGGTGTGCAGTCCGCAGTCGATCAGGATGCGGTGGGCACGCCAGAGCGCGTCGTGCAGCATGGTCAAACGAGCGAACGGATCGTCGACGATACCGAGATCGATGCTCATTTGCTCCACCCAGAGCGTCCAGCCCTCGTAGAAGACGGCGTGCGCGAACAGGCGTCGCAGCTTGCTCGGGTGACGATTGGCCGTGCAAAACTGCAGGTGGTGGCCGGGGTAGGCTTCGTGCGCGGAGGTGAGCGCCAGGCCGAAGTGCTGGCGGATCTCGGCGAGTTTTTCCGCTTCGGTGTCGCGAACCAGGCTGAGGTCATTGACCCAGAAGATGCCCGTCTGGTCGGGATCGTAGGCTCCGGGCGCGGAGTAGGCGGCCGTCGGAAACTGGTGGCGCAAGAAGTCGGGCACGGGTTTGACCGAGAGCACGTCGCCGCTGGGAAAGCTCACCACGTCGGCCTTGCGAAACGCCTCGCGCACTCGCTGAGTCGTGTGGCGGTACTCGCCGAGCAGATCATCCTGGCTCAGACGCCAGCCCTGCGCGGCCTTCTCCAGGAGATCGCGCGCCTTCTTGCCCGACCCATGCTTCTTGGCTTCGGCCTGGAGCTCGGCCTCCAGCCGCTCCACCAGCACGCGGCCATACGCTTCCGCTTCGCGCGCCGAGAGATCCCAACCAAGACGCTCGCGGATCAGCGCCTCGAAGCGCTCCTCGCCGACGCAAAAGCCGTTGGCCTTGCCCGATTTGGAGCGCTCGACGTGACGCGAGAAAGAGCGAAACGCGAGCCTGGCCTCGTTCAGCAAGCGCTCGATCTTCTTCTGCGAAATCTTGCCGGTCGCGACGAGTGGAGCTGCCAGAGCGTCGAGAAATCCGGGAGCGCCGGCAGAGGTGGCCAGCGCCATCTGGGTCCATACCGGAACCGGGCGGTCGCAGAGCTCCATGGCCCCGTCGAGGAACTTTGGCAGCTTAGCGAGCCGTGAGACCACGGCGTCGGCGACGGACGAGAGATCGTCGGCGTGCCGCACGACGAGCTCGTGAATCGCGCCGATGGCGCCGCTGGCGAGCGCGTCCGGGTTGCGGCGGTGGGCCTGGCGCTCCAGTGCCCAGAGCTCGCTGCGCAGGTCGGCCACGAAGGCGCGACGATCGAGCCAGTCGTCGCCCGAGAAATCGTGCTCGGGCAACGCGAGCACGGCCTCGAGCGTGCTGCGCAGCTGCTTCTCGTGCGCGCGGTAGAGCTTGGGTGACGGAACCTGCAGCTCCGCGTCGAACTCGTGCCGACCAACCATCGTCGCGCTGGTCGGGAACCGTTCGAAGGTCAGCTCCACGTGGGCTTCGGCTAACGTCCGGAACGCTTCGACGCTGCCCGATGTTGGTTTTCGCTTCCCCGTCGCGCGTTTCTTGCTCTGCCTCGCCATGGTCGGCCGAATGCTAGACCAGGTCGGCGACTACAGCCGTTTTCGAGGTATTTTTTTGAGAACAGCGCGACACACGCAGTTCGATAAGAGCCTCGACCGCCGAGCCGGTGGGTGCACACCCGAACCGGTAACCACGTGTCCGACATGCGGTTCCAGCCACAGCTGCCGTTGATTGGGCCAGATCGGTCCTGTAGCGTAAAAATCAGGCAAAGGTGCGACCGTACCTCCGCGGGTTCCGGGTATTGGCTGTCTGCGTATGCAGCGTCGGATTAGTCCGCGCTGCGCCGCCGATCGCGAGCGATGCATTGCCTGGTCTGGAGCGCACGGCGTTCGCCACGCCACTCGCACCGGCGTTCCTTAGTGGAGCGCTCACGCTGGGTTACGGCTTCACCGAAGCACAGGGTGTCGGAGACGAAGCGCATCATCGCCAGCTCGGACGCCTGGCGGTCGGCATCGCGCCCGCGAATTGGTTCGCAGCAAACCTGCGCTTGGACGAACGCTTCGATCTGCATCCCGATGACGGCGTCGGCGAGGACAACGGTTGGGTGTTCGATCCGCGGCTCGGCACACGCTTCACCTTCCCGCTGAACGAGGAGCTCTACGTCGGCCCGGACTTGGTGGCCTGGCTTCCTGGCAGCGAGAGCGCGAGCGAGTCGTTGAAGGCCGTGACGCTCGACGCGCGCCTGCTGGCAACCTTCAGCGACGGATCGCTCTCGAGCGGCCTCGCCGTCGGCTATCGCGTGGACAACAGCGGCAAGGCCGGCGAGGACGCCGCTCGCCTGTCACCGGGTGATCGGCTCGCGCTCGGTCTCAGTGATTTCGACGCCATCCTCGGCTCCTGGGGCCTCGCTTACGACCTCGGTGGAACCGTGTTGAAAGGCGAGCTCAGCGCGGACCTTCTGGTCGGCAGCGAGGCGCCGCCGATCTCGGAGTCGCCGCTGCGTGTCGGTGCTGGTGTCGCGCACACGCTCGGAGCCGGCTTCGCGCTCGACTTCTCGGTAGAGGGCGTGCTGAGCGCGCGACCCGACTTCGGCCCCAGCGATCCACTGGTGCCGATCGAGCCGCGAGTGACGGGCATGGTGGGTCTGCGTTATCGGCTCGAGCCGCCGGCCAAGGCCGCGTCGACGCGCCCCGACGAGTCAGCGCCGAAACCGGTAACACCGGAAGCACCAGCTCAGCCGACGACGGTTCCCGTCGAGCTCCACCTGATCGACGACGATGACCAGCCGGTCGTCGACGCCAACGTGGAGCTCGAGATCGACGGTCAGAAGTACCCGCTCACCGGCGACGGCAACGGCAACTACAAGCTCGAGCAAGCGCCGATCGGCAAGGGCCGCGGCAAGCTGCGAGCGAGCGGCGAGGGCATCACCCCGATCGAGAAGGACGTCGAGCTCGGCGCCGGCAAACCGGTCAAGGTCGAGGCCAAGGCCCCGGTGGCGTTGCCGACGGCGCAGGTGCGCGGCCTGGTGCGCTCGTTCCAGGGCAAGCCGCTGAAGGCCAAGGTCCGCGTCGAGCCCTCCGGCAAGGAGGTGAGCACCGACGAAAAGGGCGCCTTCGTCATCGACGTGGAACCCGGTGAGTACGAGGTGGTGATCGAGGCACAAGGTTTCGAAACCCAACGCCGCACCGTGAAGGTAGCCAAGCAGGGCGTCGTCGTCCTCAACGCCGACCTCGTCAAGGGCAGGTGATGAAGGCGCGCGGGCTACTCGCAGTGCTCACCTTGGCCGTGGCGCTACAGTTCTCGGCCTGCCAGAAGGACGTTCCGCCCATCGCCAAGCTCGAGCAGAAGAGCGGCAAGGTGGACCGCGATTTCGCTGGCAAGGTCGGCGCGTTCCAGGATGCCGAGAGCGGCGCCGAGTTCGATATCGGCGACGGTGTGCGGACGGCGAAAGCCGCGCGCGCAGCGCTGCGCCTGAGCGACGGCAGCGGCCTCGCGCTGGAGCAGGCCACGCTGGTGCGCTTCCTCGAGCGGCCCAGCGGCAGCAAGAAGCAGCGCATGGACGTGGAGATGGGGCAGGCCACGCTGACCGCGGGCAGCGAGGCGCTCGAAGTCGAGACGTCGTTCGGCAAGGCGCTGATCCAGCCCAATAGCAAGGTGCTGCTCAGCCGCTCGGCCGCTGGTGTGCGCTTCGAGGTCGCGATCGGCTCTGCGGTGCTCGACCTGAAGGGCGAGCGCACCGAGCTCTCCGCCGGTTCCAAGATCGAAGTCGGCATGGACCTCGCGGTGATCGAACGCAGCGGTCCCGGTGCTCCCTCCGCCTCTTCGGCGGAACCGCCGAGCCCTCCGCCGCCGCCCAGCGGGATCAGCGCGGAAATTTCGGGCGAGGGCGCGCGGATCAAGCCGCCCGGGGCGCGCGACTTCGAGAAGCTGCCGGCCGGAACGGCTGCGTTGCAGCCCGGCAGTGTGCTCGATCTCCCCCGCGGAACGAGCGCGCGCGTCCGCGCCGGCGGCGAAGAGAGCACGCTCAGCGGGCCCGGGCAGTTCGTGGTCGGGGCCTCGGACGAGACCACGGTACAGACGCAGGGCGGCACGATCGAGCTGGCGCCGACGAAAGGCCCGATGGCGGTCACCGTGCCGGGCGGAACGATCACGGCGCAGCCCGGATCGCGCGCCAGCCTGAGCACGGACAAGAACGGCACCAACATCAGCGTGGGGGCGGGCGACGTGACCGTTCAGAGCAGCAAGGGTACCGAGACCTTGCACGGCGGCGAGGAGGCTCTGCTCGAAAAGTCGGGTACGCTCCGCCGCTCGCGCAAGCGGGGGCTCGACTACGCCGACCTGCTCGCTGCGGGCGGTGACTCCTTCGTGGTGCACGACCCGCGTCCACCCACCGCCGTGGGCTTCATGGTGCCGGGCAGCTGCGGCGGCTCCGCGCTCCTGGACCTGGGCAAGGGTGGCGGCCTGGTCGGTGAAAAGAGAATCAACGCGGGGCTCAAGTCGGGAACCCACCGCTACTCGCTGCATTGCATCGGCCCCGACGGCAAGCCCGGCGAAGCCGTGGCCAAGGGCGTCATCTCGGTGGTGGCCGACTCCGGCACCCGCCGCCTGCCCACGTCCGCGCCGGCAACGACGGTGGAAGCCGACGGCCGTAACTACACCGTGCTCTATCAGAACCAGATGCCCAAGATCGTGGCGCGCTGGCCCAAGGCGCCGGCGAGCGGACCGTTCACGCTCAGCGTTCGCTCGTCGACCGGGCGCGTGCAGACCATCACCGCGCAGACCTCCAGCCACACCTTCGCTTCGGGCTCGCTCGGAGAGGGCACCCACCGGCTCTCTTTCGAGGGCGGCGGACGGAAGTCGAAGACGACGACGCTCGACATCCGCTTCGACAACGCCACGCCCACGGCCAGCCTCTCGTCGCCGGCGGACGGCAGCTTCGGCCCGGGCGGCTCGGTGACCGTGGCCGGCACGGCGTTACCCGGCTGGGTGATCACGGTCAACGGCGCGCCCGTGCCCATGGACGGGCAGCAGCGCTTCTCGGGCTCGGCCACGGCGCCGAGCGGCGAACGCGCGCTCGCGATCCGCTTTGCCCACGCTCAGCGTGGAACGCACTTCTATCTGCGACGCGTGTCAGGTTCTCGATGATGTCATCCGACGACATGCTCGGCCGCATGGTGCTCGGCCGCTACCGCATCGTGCGGGCACTGGCGCGCGGCGGCATGGGCATGATCTACCTCGGCCGCGTCGAGGGGGCGGCCGGCTTCGCCAAGCCGGTCGTGGTCAAGACCGTGATCCCGCACCTCAACGCGGACTCGCACATGGGGGCGATGCTGATCCGCGAGGCGCGCATCCTCTCCAACCTGCAGCACCCGAACATCGTGGCCGTGCTCGACTTCGGTCAGGTCGGCGACGCCTACGTCATGGTGCTGGAGTACGTCCACGGCTACCACCTCGGCCAGTGGGTGCGCTACCTGAGCGCGAAGGAGCGCCGCCTCGACGTGGACCACGCCGTTCACATCGCGACTCATGTGCTCGACGCGCTGCACTACGCGCATCGCATCAAGCGACCCGACGGCATCGGCCTCGGCATCGTGCACCGCGACGTGTCCCCCGCCAACATCCTGATCGACATCCAGGGGCAGGTGAAGCTGCACGATTTCGGCATCGCGCGCATGCACGAGGAGAGCGCCGAGTACAAGACGCAGGAGGGCACCTTCAAAGGCACCCTGCCCTTCGCCGCGCCGGAAACGATTCAAGGCGTACCCGCCAGCCCCAGCAGCGACGTCTACTCCTGCGGCGTGGTGCTCTACCAGATGCTCGCGGGCAAGAACCCATTCAAGGGCGCGCAGGCCAACGAGACCTTGCACCGCGTGCTCACGCTCAATGCTCCGCCGCTGTCGGCGGTGCGCGAAGACGTGCCGCCCGAGGTCGACGAAGCCGTGGCCAAGGCCCTGGCCAAGACCCCGGAAGAGCGCTTTGCTTCGGCGGCGGAGTTCATCGAGGCGCTGCGCGCCGGCCGGACTCGCAGCGAAGAGCAGATCGTCGAGGAGTTCGCGGCGCTGGTCTCCCACGATTTCCAGGGTGAGGTGTCGGACCTGCTCGAGCTCGAGTCACTCGACTCGCGCGACAGGGCCTGGCGCGAAGCGCAGGACGGCCCTCCCACGGGCCGCATCTCGCTCTCGTCCTCGCCGCCAGGCGCGCCATCGAACCCGCCGACGACGCCGGGCGCGGCCTTGCCCGGTGCACAACCGTCGATGCAGACGCAGATCTTCCCCACTACGGCGGGCGGCGACGCCATGCCGCAGCGCCGCCGAGCGTTGCTCTGGCTGGCCGTCATCGGTGTTCTCGCACTGACCGCGGGCGTCGCGCTCGCGCTGGTGCGACGACCGACTACCCCGCAGAACTCGACGCGCTTTCTCGTGATCGAGAAGCAGTCGAGTGAAAACGCCGGAGAAGCACCGGCGGAGACGGCTTCGGCGTCGGCCAACCTCGCGCCGAGCGCCGCCAGCGCGCCGGAGCTGCCGAGCGCGGCGACTGCGAGCGCGACGGCGGCCACGACCACGAGCAAGCCCGGAGGAGGCGGCGGCGGCGACGCGGCTGGCCTCTCGCGCGCCTTTCAGCGCCAGCAGGGCCGCATCGAGCAGTGCTTTCAGACGCACACGAAGGACGTCGAGGGGCAGCCGCGTATCGCCGTGCGCTTCAGCATCGACAAGGCGGGCGCGGTCCAGAACGCCGAGCTCACCCCCGCCACCCTGTCCGGCACGCCGCTCGGCGCCTGCATCCTCACGGCGGCCCGTGGCACGCAGTTCGGCGCGCAGTCGGAGGCGCTGACCTTCACCATCCCGATCACGGCGCGCCGCTCGAAGTAACCGTCCTAGGCGCCGCCGACCCCGCCGTTCCCGGCTGCCGCGCCGCCGGCTCCCGCGGCGTTGCCGCCGGCTCCCGCCGCGCCGCCCGCGCCACCCGCGCCGCCCACACCGGTGTCCGGCGCCTCGCCCCAGCTGAGCACGTCGTTCACGTAGAGCGGCGTGCTGGTCCACGCTACTCCCATCGCGGTGCAGGCGCCGAACGAGGTGTCGTTGCTCTGATCGCTGACGTGGCTGTTGTAGTCGTTGTTCGGAGGGGCGGTTCCGAAGTTCAGGGTCGCGTACTGCGCCGGGGCCAGATCGATGGTGACCGCGAATTCGACGTAGACGTCGCAGCCCTCGCCGTTCGCGCCCACCACCACGACGTTCTTGGTGACTTCGGACGCTCCCGGACTGTCGTCGTGCGGCATCTGGCGGCGGAAGTCGTAGACCTGCACGATGGTCTCGTCGGCCTGTTCGCAGGGAAACTCGCTGGTGAAGTAGTAACGCAGGGCAAACTCGCTCTCGGCGATCGCCTCACCCGTGTCGTTGACGATGGTGAAGTTGCCGCCGGGCTGCTCACTGCTCTGCACCGAGTTGGCCTTGAGCTCGACGCGCAGGGTGTCGTCGCCGAAGCTCGCGCCTCCGACGTCGCAATCACCCATGTCCGGTTCGCTGCCGCTGCCACCAGCCGGCGCGCCGGCGGCGTTCGTACCCGCGGTGCCACCAGTGCCGGCGCTGCCAGCCGTGCCGGAAGAGCCGGCCGTGGACGTTCCGGCGGTACCGCCCGAGCCGCCCTTGGCGCTGCTGCTGCCGCCCTTGCCGTCGCTGCTGCTACTGCCGCCCTTGCTCGTCGAAGCTCCGCTGCCGCCCTTGCCGCTGCTCGGCCCAAAGTCGGGATCCTGCTCCTCGCCCGCGCAGGCAACGGCGACGGTCGTGGCCGTGAACAACGAAAGCAACCAGCGAAACTCTTGGCGGCGCATACGTCTCTCCATCAGGTGAACTTCGGCGCTCGAATCGGCTGCCGACGCTGACCCACGAATGCAGCCTAACTCATTTCTGGTACCGGTTCCAGATCGTTCGTCTGTTCGTGCCGTGGCTCGCGCACCGCGCGCGCAGCATTGCCGGAACGGCTTGAATTTCAGCGTCGTGGCTGGCGTGCTTGACCCACGACGGCACGGGGGATTCCGTTGAGGCGTGAAAACTCCGAGCTTTGTTCTCGCCGCTCTGCTGGCCGCTGGCTGTGCTGCCGCTCCCCAACAACCTGCACAGGCGCCGGGCGCCGCGAGCAACGAACCGGCGCCGCCGGCGAGCGAGCCCAAGACGGCCGAGCGCAAGGCGCCGGCGCCGGCCAAGGTCCCCGACCCGCCGAGCGCGTGCGCAGAGTTCGTGAGCCGTGCGCCGCAAAACTGCGCCGCCGGCGATCCACGTGACCGCTTGGCGGCTGCGATCAGCGATCAGAACGCTGGCAGCCGCGACACCAAGCTCGTCTGCCTCGAAGCAGACAGCACCTTCTCGGTCGGCTTGATCCGCACACTGCGCGCAGATCTCGGGCCGGAAGCCTGCGCCGACGCGCTGGCAACTCCGCTGCTCGAGTCCAACGCCAAGCTCGATCCCGAGGTCGAGCACGCGCTCCGCGGCCTGATCGTCGCGGGCAAGCTGGCGCGCATGGCCGCCGCGCCGCCCGAGCTCAAGGCGCCCTTCGACAAGACGCAGTTCCTCGACTTCTTCGCCAAGGATCTCAAGCCGTGGGTGATCGGTCAGGCTCTCGCGATCGAGGAGCTCTCGGTCGAGGGCTCCAAGCTCAACGGTTACGGCAAGGCCATCGCTGCCGTCTCGGCGGGCCTCGCCGATCTGCGCTTCGTCGACCTGGTACGCAGCATCCCGCTGCCCGAAGAGATGAAGAAGGACGCCGAGATTCAGAGCGTCTACTACGCGGCGCTCGACGAGGCGCTCGAGCCGCGCAAGACACGCGGGCGTGACGCGGCGCTCGTGGGCCTGCGCATGTACGCCCAGCTCGGTGCGCTGCACGACGATCGGGTCGCCCGCGCTCGCGCCCTGCTCTCCAAGCTCTACAGCGGCGCGCGCGTCGACGCCCTGGACGGCCTGCTCTTGCCGCCGTTGCCTGCGGCCAAGCTCGACAGCACGGCGCGGAAGCTCGCCGCCGGGCTGCCCACCTACTACTCGCTGAAGCTCCTGGGCGATCTCGATCCCAGCGACAAGGACACGCTCCGTGCCCTGCTCGAGCGCGGCCTGCCGCCCCCGCTGCGCCAGAAGCTCGACAAGGCCAAGCTCACTCCGGAGAGCGCGAAGCTCTACGCGCGCGCCATGGTCGAGTCCGGGCAGCGCTACTTCCGCGCTGCCGATTTCCGCCGCGCCGCCGAGATCATCGGGCAGAAGCCGGCGGACGACGAGGCTCGGCTCTTCGCCGCGCTCGGCCGTGCGCTCGAGACCGGGCCCGCGGACGTGACGGAGCTGATGGCCAAGGGTGCCCCCGCGACCGGCACGGGCAGCGTGGCCGACCTCGAGGCGCTGCAGAAGAGCAAGGGCAAGATGTCCGGCCTGGCGGCGTTCGACGCGGCTTACGTGCTCGAGCTCACGCCGCGCCGTGACGATCCCAAGTTCTGGGAGGACCTCGGCGGGCGCTACGACGCAGCCGCGAAGCTCCTGGCGAATCCGGCCGAGAAGAAGCGCGCGACAGATTACGCGGGCGCGGCGCGAGCGACCGCGAAGGCGCTCGTGCCCAAGTCCTGAGTCGACGCCATGGAGCAGGCCGCGGCGAGCCCGGAAGGACAGCGCGCGCGCGCCGTCAGCCGCGTGCTGGCGGTCACGCTGGCGCTCAACGTGCTCGTTGCCGGCGCCAAGATCGCATACGGCAGCGTGGCGGATTCGCTCAGCATCCGCGCAGACGGCTTTCATTCACTGACCGACTCGGCCAATAACCTGGTCGGCCTGGTCGGTGTCTGGCTCGCCAGTCGCCCCGCCGACGAGGGGCATCCGTACGGCCACCACAAGTTCGAGATCATCGCCGCCGGCCTGGTCGGGGTGTCACTGCTCGGCATGGCCTACGACGTGGCCAGCGGCGCCGTCGAGCGCCTGGTGCGAGGTCAGAGCCTCGAGCCCGAAATCGATGTGTGGGCCTTCGTCGTGCTGCTGGTCACGCTGGCCATCAACCTGACCGTGTCCGCCTGGGAGCGCCGCCGCGGCGAGGCGCTGTCGAGCGCGATGCTGCTGAGTGATGCCACCCACACGCGCTCGGACGTGCTGGTCACGCTCGGCGTGCTGGTGACCGTGGTGCTCGTGCGCCTGGGACTTGCGGGCCTCGACGTCGTGGCCGCGCTCGGCATCGCCGGCTTCATCGCCTACGCGGGCCTCCAGGTATTGCGCACCAACCTGGGTTACCTGGCCGACGGCGCCGTGCTCGATCCGAGCTCGATCGAGCAGCTTGCCTGCACCGTGCCCGGCGTCGCCAGCGCGCACAAGGTCCGCACTCGCGGTAGCCCGGGCAGGGTCTACGTCGACCTGCACATCCAGGTCGCTCCCATGCTGAACGTCGTCCAGGCGCACCGCGTGACGCACTGGGTGATCGACGTCATCAAGAAGCATCATCCCGACGTGCGCGACGTGCTGATCCACACCGAGCCAGCCAAGCCCGAGCAGCCGTTCAAGCCGCTGCCCGACGAATAGCCACAAAACACGAAAGGCGAAGCGGAAGGAGATTCCGCCTCGCCCTTCGAGGTGCGCCCTGGCTCGGGCTTATTGCAGCTTGAACTCGATGCGGCGGTTCTTCTGCTTGCCTTCCATGGTCTTGTTGTCCCCGATCGGCTCCTTGGGGCCGGCTCCGCGCGTGGTCAGACGAGCGGCGTCGATACCCTTGGCCACGAACCAAGCCTTCACCGCGTCGGCGCGCTTCTGCGAAAGCTCCACGTTCGCCTCTTCCGTGCCGACGTTGTCGGTGTGACCGGAGATCTCGATCTTGAGCTGGGGGTACTCCTGCAGGATGGCGAGGGCGTTGGTCAACACGGGCTCCGACGTCGGTTTGATGGTGTCCTTACCCGTGTCGAACGTGATGCCGGCGATCACGCCCGAGAACTTGCGCACCTTCTCCGGGATCTCGTCGGGGCAGCCGTCGGTGTCGTCGAAGCCGTTCTTGACCTCGGCCTGGTCGGGGCACTTGTCGTCCGGCGTGTTGATGCCGTCCTTGTCGGCGTCGAGGTCCGGGCAGCCGTTGATCGGACCGGCCTCGGTCGGGCACTTGTCGAGCTCGTCGGGCAAGCCGTCGCCGTCGGTGTCCTTCACCGGACAGCCGCACTGGGTCTTGCCGGCCTCCGCCGGACAGACGTCCTTCTGGTCGAGCACGCCGTCGCCGTCCGAGTCCTTGTCGGGGCAACCGGTGGGGGCGATACCGGCGTCCTTGGGACACTGATCGCGGTCGTCGGTGATGCCGTCGACGTCGGAGTCCTGCGGCACGGCCAGGACACGCTCGGTCTGCTTTTCGCCGCGGAGCTTGAGCTGGAAGGCGGCGCCCACGAGGATCTCGGGGAAGTGAGTCAGGTCGCCGTCATCAGCGCCGAACTTCTGCGCCATGGTGTCGCGCAGGTCGGCGCGGATGGCGATGCCCGGGGTGATGCCGTACTTGGCGCCGAGGCCGAAATGCAGCGCGGGATCGGTGTCGTTGCCCATCGGCTTGCTGCCGGCGCCGAGCGCGCCGCCGCCAAAGAGCACGAACGGCGTGATGCGGCCGATCGGAAACTGGCCAATCACATGCAAACGAGCTGCATAAATGGACGCGGTGCTGTCGGTGTCGGTGCTCGTCGGCAACCAGCCACCCTCGACCTCGCCGCCCACGTACTTGAGCGGATAGAACGCCAGGCGCGCGCCGAACTCGGGAGCAACACTGGCGAATTCCTCGTGCGGCACCAGAACGTTGGATTGCTGCGGCAGATCCTCGCGCAGGTTGTGCTCGGACGAGGGGAACATCATGCCCAGGAAGACGCCCGCCTCGAACATCATGTCCTCGGGCTCGTACTTCTTGCTGTCGTCCGCCGCACCGCTGGCGCTCGCATCTCCGGATGCGCTGGCCCCTTGGCTCGAGCTGAGAGACAGAGAACCAGACGCTCCGGCCTGATTTTGGCCGAAGGCCGCCGCGGCTATCGCCGTCGCGAAGAGCCCGGCGCTCCATCCCAGCAATCGCTTTTTCGTCATTGTGCTCACCGTATCCAAGAGGTTCAGTTAATCGCGGACCTTGTCTCGCCGCGGGCCGATGCAATTCGAGGCTCACCAGCGCTACGAATCGATCGGGGTTTTCGCGTAAGACTCCAGGCTGGACACATAGACGACCGGGTCACGGCATTCAAGCATCCCGAGGGCCCTTAACCGGCCTCCGCCGGCCGTCTCACAACAGTGCCGCGACGCGGTTTGCCGTCCCTGCCGCTCACGCCGCTCGGTGCGGTAGAGGCGCAGGCCCACTGGCCAGCGTGGCTCGGCCAGAACCGAGAGCTCTTGTGTGCCCGTATCTTGTGAGGCGGGCCGCTCAGCCGGAACCCAGACGGCTTTCGCCTGCGCGTACGGCGCTACCCACTTATGCGGGTGTCTCGTCTGCGAGCCGCGATGATAACTAGGCCAACGGAGGAAGGCTCATGAGCGTCATCAAGGAGTTTCGCGAGTTCGCCGTCAAAGGCAACGTCGTAGACATGGCCGTCGGTATCATCATCGGCGCTGCCTTCGGCAAGATCGTCTCGTCTGCCGTGGCCGACATGGCGATGCCCGTGATCGGCCTGTTCGCAGGCGGCGTGAACTTCTCGCACCTTGCGGTGACCCTGAAAGAAGGCGTCGACAAGACGCCGCCCGTGCTGCTCAAGTACGGCGTGTTCCTGCAAACGATCTTCGATTTCTTGATCGTTGCCGTGGCGGTATTCATGCTGGTCAAGGGCATCAACCGCCTTCGCCGCAAGGAGGAAGAGAAGCCTGCACCACCGGCAGAACCGCCGAAGCAGGAGCTCTTGCTCGCCGAGATCCGCGACCTGCTCAAGGCCCGCGCCCCCTGACAGGACAGCTCCCGGCGGCCCTGACTCGCGTGGCTCCGGCGCGATTCATTTGGCTGCCGGCGCTGAAAACCTGGTACCGGTTTCGCAATGGGTCCTTTTCGGCTAGACTGGCGCCGTCATGCACCAGTCGCGACTGCCGACGCAGGACGACGTCCTCCATTTGCGCGTGCTCCGCGCCGCGCTCGAGCCGATCGCCCCGGAGAACTGGGCCTGGCACTCGCTCTGTTCCACCTACTGGCGCCTCTACTACAACGACCAGAGCGGCGCCGAGGTCAGGGTCGAGAAGAGCACGTATCCGCTGCGCGAGCGCAGAGCTTACCTGGTGCCGGCGGGCGTCACCTTCTCCTGTGTATGTCACAAGCCGCTCAACCATCTGTTCGTGCACTTCGACATGGTGAGCATGCCCAGCGGTCTGGTCCGCGATGTCTTTCCGCCCGTGATCGAGCTCGGCCGCGACGCCGCGCTGGAGGCGACGCTCGATCACTTGAGCACGGCATTTCGCAGCGAGCCGCTGGCTACGATCGCCGACCTCTGCCACGTGAAGTCAGCGCTGTACCAGGCTCGTTCTCTGCTGTTTCGTGATCTCGCTCCGGTCAAGCTAGCGCGTTGCATGCGCATCGTGCACGCGACGAATCCGGTCACCGGTGCGCTCTACTTCATCGAAGACAACCTGGCGCTGGCCATGGACAACCGCGGACTCTCGCG
>DATLIL010000014.1:0-1985 GCA_035539475.1 Polyangiaceae bacterium | reverse complement strand
GATCACTACCCGATCGTCGTGAAGCTCACGCTCTGAGCCAACACCAGCGCGGGCTCAGGCGCTGCGCAATGCGCTGACCTCGGCGTCGTGGAGAATGGGGCATGTGTGTGGGCCTTGATGTCTCCCCCGAACGCTGGCCTTGGGCGTCGCAACGTCATCCAGGCGAGAAGGGCCGCGAGGAGCGAAGGGCCGGCGTGGTGCGTTCCGTGCGGCGCCATGCGGCATCCGCAGCCTCCGTCATCACCCGCGTCGCTGGGCTCGCTCACCGCTGGGCCTGCACCTGCGCTACCCGCGCTCGAAGTTCCGGCACTAGCGCTCGAGGTCCCGCCCGCTGTCACCGCGCTCGAGCCCGAGACGCCGCCTCCACCACTGCCGGGCGCGCCGGCAGCGTACCCTCCGCCGCCTCCTCCTCCGCCTCCGGCGCCTCCCGTGCCCACGGGCTCGTCGGCGACGGAGCAACAGCTGAGCCTGATGCCGCTCACGGCGGTGTCGTCGTCCGACTCGAGCGGCGGCTGCACCAAGAGCGCCAGGCCGCAGACGGCGTCGCCTTCTGCGCATGGCGTGAGCGCTTCCCAATTGCCTTCCGGCGCGTCGTTCGGCGCGGTGATCTCGCCGCCCTGCGCGCAATGGAAGCGAGCGGCGGTGGCCCCATTGTCATCGCCATCGCCTTGGCTGGCTTCAATCTTGAAATCGCCCCCCGTGATGAGCGTGCCCGCCGGGCACGACGCCCGCTCGCTCCAATTACCCCAGGCGCCTTCCCACACGGTCAGGCGCTCGACCGCGGTGCCGTCCTGGTCCGCGCAGAGCAGCGCGACCGAGTTGAGTCCGGTGTCGTCGCCGCCACCTTGAGCGGGCTCGACGCGTTGCTCGAACGCGGCCGCCCACGTGCTCGGTCTGCAGTAGACCATCGGGGTCCAGTAGCCCGAGAGCGAAGCCCCCGCTTCGGTGGTCGTCGTGGCGTCGCTGCGAGAGCTGGTCGTCGCCAGAAATCCGACGAGGCCGAGCTCGCCGAGCACGTCGTCAGCCTCACCTGGCAGCGCGGCACGCACCTCGTCCACCAGCTTTCGAAGCTGATCGGTCACGGCGATGGTCGCCGTGAAGAACGCCTCGGCCGCTTCCGGGGTCCCGGCGTCGTCCTTGGCAAAATCGTCGTGATGCGGAGTGTCCGGCGGGCAGTGCAGAGCGCCGGCGTCGGGGCCGGTGTCTCCGGCGTTTTCGTACGTGCCGCTGAACCAGTTATCGGGCTTGGGTTGATGAGCGACGTCGAGCGGCGCGAGCGCAGCCTCAGCGTGCGTTTCGACCCAATTCGAGTGAGCGTAGTGATCTTCGACCGCGTGCAGCGCGTAGCCAAACTGATTGAAGAAATCCTGGCGGTCGTGGGCAGACTGCGATGAAGCGAAGCGCACTGCTGCTTCCACCGCGTCGGCGCGGTTCTCGAGGACCCAGTCCCGACCTTCGTTCCAGTAGCAATTGTCGAAGTGGGCTTCGCTGCGGATCCACGTTGCGGGATCCGTGTCGCCAATCAATGACGCCGTCTCGAGCAGCGCCACCGTGTCCGCATCGGCCCACGCCTCGGCGGCGATCCGCGTCATCGTTTCGTGACGCGAGGCGCCAAAAGCGTGGCGGCTCGAGCCCGTGTGCTCGTGCGCGGCCGGAGTGCCGCAGCCCCACGTGACGAGGACGAGAAGCAGCGATGAAGGGCGCAGCGACCGTCCGAACATGCCTGGCACCTTAATTCGAAGGAGACAGCTCTCGCAACGATGCAGGTCTCTGCTTCCGCCACGCGCATCAGCGACCGGGCCCTCGAACCGAGTGACAGGCCGAGCAAGCGCAGTATCGCGTCTGGACCTTGATTCGGCGCCATGCGGCACCGGTTCCAGCTCTAGTGGATTTGACGGTGAGCCCACGGGGCGGAGGGCCGCACGGCGAAGCGGGCGACCTCCGCCCAGCGCTCACGCCCCAGCACGACCAACACCGTTGCTAGC
>DATLIL010000013.1:0-3807 GCA_035539475.1 Polyangiaceae bacterium | reverse complement strand
CCGCGAAACTGTGTGGCGCCGTCGATACGCGCGCGCTGCTTTGCGCAGGTAACCGGGAGTGCTGCGCGGAACGTCTTTGGCTGGTATCCCGCGCGCGAGGACATCAACAATAATCCGATCGCTCCTGCGCCCTCCGACATGCACGGCTGAAGGCCACTGTCACGAAGAGGTGAGCCTTAGCCAGCTTCGGTTGCGCGGATGGCGCTTGACCGAGTTCGAGCGGCGACAAGGTTCCTGAATTGACGACGATGAGCTCCCGATGTTGAGTCGAGCGATGGGAAGCAGGTGTTGGTGGCCGATCTTCGTTGCTGGCGTCTTCGTGGCTGGTGCTTGTGGGTCGGCATCCGACGACGAGCCGTCGAGCAGCGGTGGTGCTGCAGGAGTCGCGAGCGGCGCAGGCGGTGCCAGTGCGGGCGGTGGCAGCGGAGGGCGTCCCGGGGGATCGGGCGAATCTGGCGTCTCTGCGGGAGGCGCGGCGAGCGCTGGCGGAGCTGGGGGAGCAGAGGCCACCGGATCGGGCGGTGAAGCCGGTGCGATCCAGGGTGTCGACACGCCGACAACCTGTGCCGAGGCAGCGATCGCGCGAACGTCGCTCGGCTGCGAGTTCTGGCCGACGCTCGTCGCCAATCCGGTTTGGGTGGAGTTCGATCCGGCAGTCGTGGTCGCGAACCCCAACGCCATGTCCGCTGAGGTCGTCGTCACGGGGCCGAACGGTTTCATGCAAGAGGCCACGGTTCCGGGGCAGGGATCGGTAACCATCGTGCTCGCGTGGGTGGACGAGCTGAAAGGGCCGGAGTGGTCACGTGAGGTGCCTCTGACGACGGGGGGCACCCTGGCCGAGTCCACGCGAGTCAACGGTGGCGCGTACCGACTGGTGTCGAGCGTCCCGGTGACGGCCTGGCAGTTCAATCCGCTCGACTACACGAAGGACCTGCCCGACTGTTCGGAATGCAGTGCTGCTAGCAACGGAGCCTCCGTGCTCTTGCCTACGACCTCGCTCACGGGCAGCTACCGTGTCACGGGCTATTCGACTCCCAACGAGGGAACGACGTGGGGATCGGACCCGGGTGGGTTCGCCATCACTGCGACCCAGGATGGCACCGACGTCCAGATCAAGCTCGCTCCCGGGTGCGGGGTGGAGGACCAGACTTCGACCGAGCCCCAGCCGTGCTTGGCGGCCGGTAGCGGAGCTCCTGAGCGGTACGCCGGTGAAGTGCTCAGCTTCGCGATGGACGCTGGCGACGTGGTGCAGCTCGTAGGTGAATGGTCCCTCGTGTGGGGGCTATGGAACGCGGACGTGAGCGGTTCGCTCGTTTTCGCGTCGGCGCCGGTGCAGGTCATCGCGTTCAACTCCAAGGCAAACGTTCCTGACAACAGCGTCGCCCTTACCGATCACGTCGAAGAGATCGTGTTGCCCGCGGAAGCCCTGAGCACGCGCTACGTGGTCGTTCCCCCGACCAAGCCGGGTGGTGGCTCCGTGGGACACGTGGTGCGGCTCTACGGCAACGTCGACGGTACGCAGCTCAGTTACCCTGAGGGCAAGCCGATGGGCGCCCCGGACGCAATCAACGCCGGGCAGGTCGTGGAGATCCCGGGGCGTTCGGGTGCCGTTTGCACGTCGGCCGACGACCATTGCCTGGTCAACGCGCCCTTCATCGTGGAAGGGGATCAGCCTTTCGCAATCTCATCGTTCATGGCGGGCGGCCAGCTGCAGGCGCCTGCCGACTTCGGCTTCGTCGGAGACCCCGGGTCGAGCGTGCTCGTGGGGCCCGAACAATTCCGCCAGGCGAGCTCCTTCTTCGTGCCGCCAGGTTTTCCCGAGAACTTCGCCGACGTCATCGTTCCGATCGACGCTGCCGTCATGCTCGACGGCGAGCCGATCGCGGAGCCTGTCACGCCCGTCGGGGCGAGCGAATGGGGGTTCCTGCGGCTCACCATCGCTGCGGATGGCTTGCATTCCGTCAGCACCACGGATGAGCGGGGACTATTCGTCCAGAGCATGGGCTTCGGAAGCGCGACGTCGTACTACTATCCCGCTGGTTTCAACCTCAAGCTGATCAGCGAGCCTCCGAGCCTGGCCGGGAACTAGCGGCAAGCGTGATTTTCACCCCTCGTTCGGCCCGCGTGGCTCTGTCAGGATCGACGTAGAGCAGCCGATGGCCCTGAGCACAGCTTTCCCGGTCCTCTATCTGGCCCGTCATGGCGAAACAGAGTGGAGCAAGGCCGGTCGTCACACGGGCCGCGCCGACCTCGAGCTCACCGAGCACGGGCAGGAGCAGGCGCGAAGGCTCGGAGTACGCCTCGGTGGCCGGAGTTTTGCGCAGGTGTTCTCGAGCCCGCTGCGGCGTGCCCGGCACACCTGCGAGCTTGCGGGTCACGGCCCCGGCGCGTCGATCGACGAGGACCTGCTCGAGTGGGACTACGGCGCGTACGAAGGTCGCCGCAACAGCGAGATCCGCGCGGAACGGCCCGACTGGGACCTCTTTCGTGACGGCTGCCCCGGCGGCGAGACTCCGGACGAGGTCGCCGCGCGCGCCGACCGAGTCGTGGAGCGGGTGCGCGCCGTCGCCGGCGACGTGCTCGTCTTCTCGAGCGCTCACCTTTTGCGCGTACTGGCTGTCCGCTGGCTTCGCCGACCCGTTGACGTGGCTCGACATCTCCTGCTCGCGCCTGCGAGCCTGTCCGCGCTCGGCTACGAGCACGACCTGAGCGAACCTGCGATCGTTTCGTGGAACGAGACGAGTCACCTCGTCACCGCAACGTCGTAGGTTGTCGAGCCGTCTGCCTAAACCTTGCTCGTCCTGATCGCGAAGCTGATCTTCGCCTGCGCCATCTTGAGGAACCCAGCGGTGCCGAATTTCCCCGGCTGCGCCTCGTGCAGCTCCCTGGTGGCAGCGTCGTAGCTGAACGAGCCTTTGAAGTTGCCTTCCTCGTCCATGAAGTCGCCCCGCCAGATCCCGCTAGTGGGTGTGGCTCCTGGGTCAGGGTGGAGCTCGATTTTAAAACCCGAAACGGTGGCGGTAGGACTCATTTGCAATTGCTGATCGTGACGGTGCATTGGCGGGGATGCAAGGACGGGTCGGTTCTACTTACCCTTCTGGTGGCCTTCCTAGCTGTTGACAGCATCGTGTTCGCGCTCGCTTTGCTCACGGCGGCTCGATCGCGTCGTCGTGGTCGTGACGGTCTTTTGACCTAGAAATCGGGAAACTTCCGCAACGGTGGCGTGTGATAGGTAGGTTGGTGCCGCCCCGGGTGCCTTTTGCTCGGAAAATTCGCCGCCGTCATGCTCCTTGCAGCGCTTGCTCGTCCTCCGGTCAGCCTGGACACGACCGGGCTCTCGTCGTCGGGGTTTAGCCCCGCGGAGGTCGAGCGCCTGACGGGGTGGCTCCTCGTCCGATTGCTCGAGGAGGGCTACACGGTGGTCCCGGACCCCGAGCAGGCGCAGATAGAGCTCTCGATCAGGGCTCAGGCCGAAGGTTACGTCGTGACCGCCGACGGTGCCGAGCACAGGAGCTTTGTCCTTGGAGCGGGACCCACCGGCGTGGTGTCGATGGAGATCCTCCATCGAGCCATCGAGGCCGTCGATCAAGAGGGGCGGGAGCAAGCCCAGCCGCCGGACGGCGCTGCGGTGGCGACCGCGCTCGAGGTGCGAGGCGAGGCGGACGAGCTGCTCGATAAGCTGCTGCGTGAGCAGGCGACGCTCGCCCTGTCGAAAGCCGGAAGGACGCTGGTGCCGTCGTCGCTGCCGCACGATCACGTGCTCTGCGTCGTCGTGGACGAGGGGCGCATTCTGGTGGGGTGTAGTGC
>DATLIL010000012.1:0-18361 GCA_035539475.1 Polyangiaceae bacterium | reverse complement strand
TTTCACGCTCACGCGTGAGCGTGAAATGCGCTTCCCGGCGCAGGGAGGCGGCTGAGCAATGGGCATGTCGCTCGGCGGTAGGCGCCGCGGCGGCTTCCGCGAGATCAACGTGACGCCGTTCGTCGACGTCATGCTGGTGCTCCTGATCGTGTTCATGGTCACCGCGCCGCTCCTCACCACCGGCCTGCGCATCGACTTGCCCGAGGTGAAGGCGGCACAGACGCCGGTCAAGGACGCGCGCCTGCTCGTCACCATCACCAAAGAAGAGCGCGTGCTGTTCGGTGAGCAGGACGTGACCAATCGCATCGACGACGCGCTGAAAGAGAACCCGCGCGTCCAGCGCGAGCGCGAGCTCTACATCCGCGCCGACAAGCTGGCGCGCTACGGCATCGTGGCCACGGTCGTGGCGGCGGCGCGCAACAGCGGCGTCGAGTCACTGAACCTCCTGGTCGAGCCGGAAATCGAAGAAGTGCCGGAGCCGGCTCCGGCAAAGCCCTGATGGCCGCCTCGCGCGCGAGCTCGCTGACGGCGCCCGCCTTTTCGAGCGGCGAGGTCGCGCTGGCCGTCGCGCTGGCGCTGGCCGTGGAGCTCGGGTTGTTCGTGCTGATCGCGATCGCCGGTCAGAGCGGGCTGCAGATCGCCAACAAGGATGCCGCGCCGCCGGAGCCGGTGCCGATGAAGGTCCTGCCGGTGCTGGACGACGCGCCCCTGCTCAAGCTCGGCGGCAAGAAGGTGAAGACCAAGCTGCCGGAGATGTGGAAGAAGAACCCACCGGTCCAGCGTTTCGAGGAGAAGAGCGCGCCGTCACCGATGGCGGACAAGAACCCCGAAACCTTGCCGACCAGCAAGCTCGCCGAAAAGGACGCCGAAGCGCCGCCGCCCGACGCGGAGGTCGCCAAGGAGGTCGATCAGGAGCTCCTGGATGCTGGTCCCGACGCGGCGCCCACGGTCGAGGGAGAAGGGGCAGCCGACGGCGTAAAAGAAGGTACGGAGACCGATCCTCTGAAAGCGCGCGCCGTGAGCCAGTACTTCGGAAAGCTGCAGGGCTGGTTCAATGCTCGCTTCTCGCAACCCACCGAAATTCCGTGCGAAGAGCTGAAGAAGCTTCGCTCGAGCGTTTCAGTCTCCGTGAGCGGTGACCGCGCCGTCGCCGGGTCGAGCGTGGTGCGACCGAGCGGCAACGCCGTGTTCGACGAGCGAGTGCGCGCTACGCTGGATCGGATCCGCGGCGAACAGCTTCCTCCTCCGCCTCCCTTGTATCCCGACATCCTCGGTTCGACGTTGCCCCCGGTGACCTTCCAAGGACGATGTGACTGACATGCTGAAGCGCTTTTCGATTCTTTTGAGCTTCTCGATCGCCTCGGGCGCGGCGGGCACGGCATTCGCTCAGGCGGCCGCTCCGGCTCAGCCCGCGCCTGACGAGACCCAGCTCGGTGAGATCGTCGTCACCGGCAACAAGGTCGAAAAGCTGCCGAAGATCGCCATCCTGCCGTCGCTCTCGCCCGACCTCGACGACGTCGTGGTGCGCAGCGTGGTCAGGCGTGACCTCGAGATCAGCGGCCTGTTCGAGCTGATCTCCGACAAACACGCGCCTCCCGGCCTGTACGACTTCGACGACCCCGTCGACGTGGCGGCCTGGCAGAAGACCGGCGCCGAAGCGATCGTCAAGGTCGCGGCGAGGGCAGCCAAGGGCGGCAAGGTCGAGGTGCTCGGCCTGGCTTACTTCCTCGATGTCGGCAAAGATCCCGTCTACCAGAAGAAGCTCATCGTCGATAAGGCGCTGGTGCGACCGACGGCTCATCGCATCACCGACGCCCTGCTAGGCGCGCTCACCGGCAGGCCCGGCGGCTTCGCCAGCCAGTTCGTGCTGGCATCGAAGTGGTCGAAGACGCGCCGCGTGTTCCGCATGGACGCCGACGGCAACGGCCTCACGCCGCTGACGGAGCCCACGGACACGGCGATCGCGCCCACCTGGGGACCGAACGGCATCATCCTCTACAGCAACAGCCGCAACTACAGCCCGTTCCAGCTGTTCGAGATCGTCGGCAACCTGCACCGACCGCTCAACGTGCCGTTCAAGACGTCGATCTACAGCACCGCTTACAACAAGGACTTCACGCGCCTCGCGGTCGCCGTGGCGGAGAACGGCAAGAGCGCCATCTACGTCGGCAACCCCGATGGCAGCTACATGCAGAAGGTGTCGAACACCGAGCTCGCCACGCACCCGACCTGGAGCCCGAGCGGCAAGCTCGCCTGGGTGGGCGGCGATCCCAAACACGGCTCGCAGCGCATCTACGTCGACGGCAAGCCGGCCTCACCGCAGGGTTTCCCCGCCGGCGCCCCGACGTTCTGCGACACCGAAGACGGCGTGCGGCTCGCCTACTCCGTCTCCGTCGGCAACGATCGTCACGACCTCGTGATGTCGGGCGAGACCGGCCAGGGCATGGTTCGCCTGACACAAGGTCAGGGCAGCAACACGTACCCCGCCTGCAGCCCCGACGGTCGCCTGCTCGCCTTCTTCAGCACCCGTAACAAGAAAGAAGGCCTGTACGCCATGTCGCTCAAGCGTTTCACCACCATCCAGGTGACGACGCAGATGGGCGAGAGCCTGCGCTGGGCCGCGCTGCCCCCACCGCCCGAATCCGCGAAGCCGTAGGACGGATCAGGCGAACACGCCGCTCAGCGCCATCGCGATCTGAGCGTCGCCGCCGAACCTGATGCGGCCGGCCATCAGGAGCTCGAACGCGTTCGACTCTCCGGACTGCAGCTTCCAGAAGTCTTCGAGCGTGCAGCTGACGTCGCAGGTGGGCTTGTCGAGGTCCACCGCGACGCCGGCCGGTGCGATCAGCAGACGGCGCGTGACACCAGCGTCGGCGAGCACCAGAGCGAGGCTGCCGCCGACGCCGCGCACCAGGCTGGCGCGCTCGGCATCGAGGGTGAGCATCCTGGCGGCGATGATCTGACGCTCGGGGGGTAGGGTTTCGCCGACCTGCTCGGCGCCCGCGGCGATGACGCGCTCGAAGTCGGCCTGGCGCAGCGCGATCGTGAGCAGGTGGCCCGGTAGCTCGTCGCCCTGCACCACGAGCCGTCCCGCCTCGAGCCGGAGCCACCAGCGGCCGGCGCCCTCGACGTCGAAGAGCACGCTGCCGGGAGAGCTCCGCTGGCCCAGAACCGGCGAGAGGCGAGCCACCCGCGCCGGCAGATATTCGGCAAAAAAATCCTCGGGAGCGGCGGGTACGCGGGTCATCCGCGCATCAGCTCGCTGATCAGGTGCGTTTCGAGCACGCCGACCGCCGCGAACTGGACGCCGAAACCGCCGGGTTTCATCCAGCGCACGACACCGCTGATCCGCGAGTCTTGCTTGGCGCCTGGCAAGCGAAGCACAATCACGATCTCGGTGTTGAAGCCGAGCGTGGTCTCGGATTCCAAGAACATGCCGCCGATGCTGATGTCCTTGGTGGTCGCAGAAAACGGCTGTCCGCCGCGGGGTTCACATTGGGCGGTGACGCTGAGCGGAACGCGGAGGTGGCTGCGTTTTTCTTGCACGGCACTTTCGGTCGAACGTTGAACGAGGCGAAGGAACCTGAAGGGCTTGGCCCATCCTCACGACGCCTTGAGCAGGCTGTCAAGGATACGCCCACGGAGTCTGGCCCGGCCCGGCACCCAAGCAAGGCTTTCCGGCACCTCGAGGGTTGGCAGGCGGGGGCTGTTGCAATCTGGATGTCACTGATGGCGGCCGCCCTCGCCGTCCCGCGGCCGAGTGTCCCCGCGGACTTGCCCACACCCGACGTCGACCGACGCATGATCGCGTTCGCACGGGATGAAGCGAGCGAGCTCGCCGCGGAGGCCAAGAGCCGCCCCCTGCCCTTCGAGGTGCGGGCCGTAGGCGAGCTCTTGCGTCGTTATGGCAAGGCGGAAGCCGCCGGCCAGCGTGGCGACCTCGGCGGGCTCTTGGCGGACCTGCACCGCGCTGCTGCGGCTGCCGCTGCGAAGTATCCGCCCCAAGAGCTCGGCAAGCTCCAGGCGGTGCAGGCAGAGCTGTTCGACGCCGCCGTGCGCGCGTGGGAGCGCGGCGAAGGGACGGCGGAGCTCGACGAGCTCGGCGGCAGCCTGCGCACCCGAGCGCAGGAGCTCGGCTGGGTGAAAGACGGACGGCTGCTCATGTCCGCGACCGAGCGCCGAGTGCTGTTTCGACTGCGCTGGGCTGACCTCACCGGTCTGCGCGAGCGCGCACCTTTCGTGCCGACGCTGGACGACTGGCGCGTGTATTACGCCTTTCTGCTCGAGCACCCCGAAGGCGCGAGCCTGAGCGCCCGGACGCAGAAGCAGCTCGGCTACGTGACGGCGCTGGCCAAGCGCGATCCTACCTACCCGCTGTGGCTCGCGCGCGGTGTCCTGCTCTACCGCTCCGGAGCCTATCCGGAGTCCGCTGATGCCTTCAGCGCGCACCTGGCCGAGCATCCCGACGGCCCCTACGCCCTGCGAGCCAAGAACCATCTGCTCGCAGCCCTCGCCAAGGCGGAGGGTCGGGAGTAGACCTCCGGCCCTCCGATGACCGAGCTCTCCGAGAGCGCCCTCCTGGACTCCGACCGCGAAACCATCGCCCGAGCGCTCACGCCGCCCGGCGACCGCGCTCACCTCGGAGTGCAAGAAGCCGCGCGCCGCCTGAAGGCCGAGCACACGCTCGCGGTGGTCGGGGCGCTGGGTGCGGCGCCCGCGTTGCTGGCTCACGCGCTGTGTGCGCTCGGCGAGCCACGCGTGGTGTACCTCGCCGCCGATGCGGAAGCGGCGCAGCGGGCGGCGGCCGACCTCACGGCGCTCGCGTCCGGTTTGCCGCTCGCCGGTGCGCTGGGCCAGGGCACGGCCGGCGCGCAGCCCTTGCTCGTACTCGCGCCGGAGAACAGCCCCTACGCGGAGGTGCACGTCGATCGGCGCGCCGCGCACGGACGCGCCGCGGCGCTCTTTCACGTCGCCAGCGGCTTGCCCTGGCGCGTGCTGGTCACGAGCGCCGCCGGGCTGGTCCGGCGCACCGCGCCCGCCCGTGTCATGGCCGGCGCCGGCCTCAGCATCGAGGCGGAGAGCGAGCTCGACGTCACGGCCGCGGCCAAGGCCCTCACCGCCGCCGGCTACCTGCGCGCACCGGTGGTGGAGGATCCGGCGAGCTTCGCAGTGCGCGGCGGCATCCTCGACGTCTGGCCCGCGGGCGCCGAGCTGCCGGTCCGGATCGAGCTCTACGGCGACCTCGTGATCACCCTGCGCCAGTTCAATCCCGACGATCAGCGCACACTGCAGACGCTGGAGAGATTGGTCGTACCGCCGGCGCGCGAGTCGATCGTGGACGCCAAGAGCGAAGGCCGGGCGCGCCAGGTCTTGCGCGACCTGTGCGACCAAAGCGATTACCCCTCGACCAAGGCGCGCTCGCTGATCGAGGACGTGGCGCTCGGGCGCGCCTTTTTCGGCGCCGACGGCTACCTGCCGGCCTTCTACGAGCTGGTCTCGCTGCTCGACTACGTCAGCCCCGAGACGCCGATCGTGATCGACGATCCCGCCGCGGTGACCAAGGCGCTCGAAAGCGAGCTCGAGCGAGCCTACGCCGGTGCAGCGTCGCGCCAGGGCAGCCCCCACTTCCCGGTGAGCGCGCTCTACCTCGAGCGCGACGAGCTCGGCGCGGCGATCGGCAAGCGCCCGCTGCTGCTGGCCCATCGCTCCGGCGTTGCCGGCGGCGGCGGCGACGGGGCTCTGGCACGCCTCGAGCACGCGCCGGTCGACGCGCCAGCGCTCGCGATCTCCGACCACGACGACCTGGCCCGCGCCGTCAAGCTCGTGCGCAGCAGCCGCGGACGTCAGCACACGCTGGAACCGCTGCTCGATCGCATCGCTACCTGGCAGGACCACGGCCTCGGCGTGACCCTGTGCGCGCGCAGCGAGACTCAGGCCGATCGCCTGGCCACGCTGCTGGGCCACCGCGGACTGAAGATCGCGCGCGGCTCCGACGACGCCCCTGCCAGCGCGCGCATCGTCGTGGCGCCGCTCGCCCGCGGCGCGGTCGCGCCGCTCGAAGGCTTCGTGCTCGTCACTGAAGAGGAGATTTTCGGGCCGCGCGCGCACCGGCCCAAGACGCCGAAGAAGCGCTCGGCGCGCGCCATGCTCGAGGATCTGCGCGCGCTCGATCCGGGGGACTTCATCGTCCACGCCGAGCACGGCATCGGCCGCTACCTCGGGCTCGAACGCAAGATGGTGGGTAGCGTCGGCGTCGATCTCCTCGTCGTCGAGTACGCCGGCGGCGACAAGCTGTTCTTGCCCGTCTACCGTCTGAACCAGATCCAGAAGTACTCGGGTGGCGACAGCGCACCGAAGCTCGATCGCCTCGGCGGCCAGACCTTCGCTCGCACCAAGGCCAAGGTCGAGAAGCGGGTGCGGCAGATGGCGGACGAGCTGCTCAAGCTCTACGCCGAGCGCAACAACGTGACCAAGCAGCCGCTCGAGACCTCGGACGACGACTACGCCGCGTTCGAAGCCAGCTTTCCCTTCGAAGAGACGCGCGATCAATCCGCAGCCATCAGCGAGGTCATGAAGGAGCTCGAGAGCGAGCGCGTGATGGATCGCCTGGTTTGCGGCGACGTCGGCTTCGGCAAGACCGAGGTGGCGCTGAGAGCGGCCTTCCGCAATGCCGTCTCGGGCCGGCAGGTGGCGCTGCTCTGCCCGACGACGGTGCTGGCGCAGCAGCACTTCCAGACCTTCTCGTCCCGCTTTCAAGACTGGCCCATCACCGTGCGCGCCATGAGCCGCTTCCAGAGCAAGAGCGAGCAGACCGAGACGCTCAAGGGCCTGAAAGAGGGCAAGGTGGACGTGGTCGTGGGCACCCACCGCCTGCTGTCCAAGGACGTGCACTACAAGAACCTCGGCTTGCTGGTGGTGGACGAGGAGCAGCGCTTCGGCGTCACGCACAAGGAGCGCATCAAGCAGATCAAGGGCACCGTCGACGTCCTGACGCTCAGCGCCACGCCGATCCCGCGCACGCTGCAGCTGGCGGTGGGCGGCCTGCGCGACATGTCGATCATCACCACGCCGCCGGTCGATCGCCGCGCGGTCCGCACCATCACCTCGCAGTGGGATCCCGAGATCGTGCGCCAGGCCATCGAGCGCGAGATCGAGCGCGGCGGGCAGGTCTTCTACGTCTACAACCGTGTCGAGGGCATCTACGAGCGCGCGGAGCGGCTGAAGGCGCTCCTGCCCAACGCGCGCATAGCCGTGGGCCACGGTCAGATGACCGAGACGGCGCTCGAGCAGACCATGTACGACTTCGTGCAGGGCGAGTACGACGTGCTCTGCGCCACCGCGATCATCGAGAGCGGCCTCGACATTCCGCGCGCGAACACCATCCTGATCGATCGTGCGGACCTGTTCGGCCTGGCTCAGCTCTACCAGCTGCGCGGGCGCGTGGGCCGCGCCAGCGAGCGCGCCTACTGCTACCTGCTCGTGCCGCCGCCCAGCCAGATGACGGACGAAGCACGCGCCCGCATCGAGGCACTCGAGCGCTACAGCGATCTCGGCTCGGGCTTCCACATCGCCACGCTCGACATGGAGTTGCGCGGCGGCGGCGACCTGCTCGGCGGCGAGCAGAGCGGCTTCGTGGAGAGCGTCGGCTTCGATCTCTTCTGTCAGATGCTGGAGCAGGCGACGCATGAGCTCAGGGGCGAACCGGTGGTGCACGCGGTCGATCCCGAGCTCTCGTTCGATGTCGAGGCGCTGCTGCCCGACTCCTACATGGCCGAGGTCGGCGTGCGTCTGTCGCTGTACAAGCGCCTGGCCAGCGCCGGGGACGAGGCCGAGGTCGACGAGCTGGCAGCCGAAATGGAGGACCGTTTTGGCCCGCCTCCGGCCGAGGCCAAGCGCCTGGTCGAGCTGATGCGGCTCAAGGTCGAGCTCCGCCGGCTGCTCGTGCTCGGCTGCGAAGCCACCGCCAAGAGCGTGACCTTGCACCTGCGCGACGACACGCCGCTCGATCCGCAAAAGATCGGCGAGCTGCTGGCGCGGAAGAAGTCGCCTTACCGCATCACGCCCGACGGACGGCTGACGCGCCGCGCGCTCGAAGGCGAGCCCAGCGAGAACGGCCTCGAGCTCGCCAGCCGCATGCTGAGCGAGCTCCAGAGCTGCGTGAAGGACGGCTGAGGCCTACTTCGCCTTCGCGCTGAACTCGAGGACGATCGGCGCCTCGTTCCGCAGCTTACCCTTCAGGTTCGTGGCGATGACCTCGGTCACCGTCTTGGTCAACTTGCCCGCGGCGTCGCGCGGGTGAACCTCGAACTCTTCCAGGCTCACGGGGATCGGCTCGACGCTCTTGACCGCGACGGATTCGAGCTTGTCGCCCGCGTACTTGAAGGCGAGCTCGAGCTTGGCGCTCTTCTTTGCCTTGCGACCGTGCAGGCGAAAATCGCCGCTGACCGTCGCCGTCACCTTGCGTTCGGCGCCGCTCATGCCGGCGACGTCGGGCGTGGCGGTCTCGAGCTTCTCCAGCTTGAACTCCACCCAGCGATTCATCTCGGCCTGCTGCGGCGTGACCTCGCCCTCGTGCGGCACGATCTGAAGCCAGTCGCGCGCGTGCTTGTTCTGCACGTCGTTCTTCTTGCGCTCGCTGTAGTCGCCCTGCTCCTCCGCGCGCTTCTGCTGGTAGAGCGTCAGCTTGTCCAGGTCGAACTTGATGAGCCCGGTGGACTTGGTCAGGTCCCTGGGCACGACGAAGAGCTCACCCGTCACCGAGCCTGGCGCGTCCCCGTCGATCTTTTCGAGCGGAGAATCCATCAGGAACTTCACGGAGCTCCCGGCCGAGTCCACGCCGAGCGGCACCGCTTCGGCCGCGGCGGGCGTCGCCGAGGTCAACGCCGACGCCGTTGGCGCCAGATTCGAAGGGGCTTTCTCCTCGCAGGCAACGAGGCACGCGAGCGCCCACGACACGACGACAGCCGAGACCAATGTCGAACGAATCATTCCGAAAACTCCCTCGCCTTTCGGACCATGACGCGCTGGTCCGCCGTCTACTACGGCGGTGCCCACGAACGGTTTCAGACGGTCTCAGTGACCGTGGTCGTCTTCGAACTTGGGCTCGCCCTTGTCGCCCGGCGAAAACAGGAAAACCAGCGGAATGATGCCCATGGAGAGCACCAGGGTTCCGATGATCTTAACGAGCGTGACCAGACCGGGTTCCATGACGTGCGGCCGAGGGTAGTCAGGCGCGGGCGCTTTGCAAGGCCCGCCTGATCCGGCCGGTGGGCCCACGGGGCTCAGCCGTTGGGGATCAAGAGCTTGGCGATGGTCTGCAGCTGCATGTTGCTGGTGCCCTCGTAGATCTTGCCGATCTTGGCGTCGCGATAGAGCTTCTCCACGGGGAAATCGCGCGTGAAGCCGACGCCGCCCAGAAAATCGATCGCCTGCGACGCCGCGCGTTCGGCGACCTCCGAGGCGAACAGCTTGGCCATGGCCGCCTCGCGCACGAAGTCCCGCCCGGAATCCTTCAGCCTGGCCGCGTTGTAGACGAGCAGCTTGGCGGCCTCGATCTCCATCGCCACACGCGCGTACTGAAACTGCATGCCCTGGAAGTCCGCGATCGGTTTGCCGAACTGCACGCGCTCGCGCATGTAACCGAGCGCGTGGTCGAGCGCCGCTTCGGCCAGCCCCAGCATCTGTGCGCCGATGCCGATGCGACCTTCGTTCAGGGTGAGGATGGCGATCTTGTAGCCCTTGCCGACCTCACCGAGCACGTTCTCTTCGGGCACCTCGCACTCGTCGAGCACGAGCTCACAGGTGCTCGACGCTCGGATGCCGAGCTTGTCCTCCTTCTTACCCAGCGAGAAGCCGGGGAAGCCGCGCTCGACGAGGAAGGCCGTGATGCCCTTGTAACCCTGCGCCAGGTCGACGTTGGCGAACACGATGTAGAGCGACGCTTCGGCGGCGTTGGTGATCCAGAGCTTGCGCCCCGACAGCACCCAGCGGCTGCCCCTGCGCTCGGCGCGCGTCTTCAGCGCGAACGCGTCGGAGCCGGAGCCGGCCTCGCTGAGCGCGTACGAGCCGACCCACTCGGAGGCGAGCTTGGGCAGGTAACGCTGCTTCTGATCCGCGTTGCCCCAGCGCACGAGCGCGTTGTCCACCAGCGTGTTCTGGACGTCGATCACCACGGAAACGCTGGGATCGACGCGGGCCATGGCCTCGACCGCCAGGATCGCGTTGAAGAAGCTCGAGCCGCCTCCGCCGTACTCCTCGGGGATCTCGATGCCCATCACGCCGAGCTCGAACAACCCCGGCACGAGATCGTGGTCGAGCGCGCCGACCGCATCCATGGCGGCCACCCGGGGCCCCACGCGCTCGCGCGCAAAGCCGAGCACGGTGTCGTGGAACAGGCGCTCTTCTTCGGAGAGGAGGGTGAGCGGGCTCATCGAGAGCAGTCTACGCCCAAACGCCGGCTAGCTGCCGGTCGACGTATAGCGGCGCACTCCCCAGCCAAAGGTGAGCACGGCGACGACGAAGAATGCCGGACCGGCCAGCGGCGCCACGTAGCCGAGCCACGCCGGGCCACCCAGCGGGTCGTGGCGTCCCAGCACCAGCAGGCCGGGGTAGTAGACGACGGTGCCGACCGGGACCACCGCCGTGAAAGTGCGGCGCAGCCAGGGAGCGTAGATCGAGAGGGGCTGCTGCCCGACCTGCGCGCCCCCGTAGCTGAAGATGTTCATCACCTCGAGCGACTCGACGGTGAAGAAGCAGAGCGTCGCCTGCAGGATCCAGATGCTCAAGAAGACCAGCGCGGCGGCGATGTGCGCGGCGATCAAGACGGCGAGCGTGTCGGCGTCGAGTGGGCGCCGGAGCTCGCTCAGGCCCCAGGCCAGCGCGAGCCACGCTTGCGACAGCCGCGCGAGGCGCCTCAGCGTGAGCTCCTGCCCGATCAGCAGAAGAAGCGGGCTTCGCGGCCGCAAGAGCACGCGGTCGAAGTCGCCCGACTTGACCAGCGCACCGAAGGTGTCGAGGCCTCGCCCCATCGCGTCGGCGATGGCGATGCCAGCGTTGACGATGCCGTAGAGAACAGCGACCTCCGCCAGCGAGAAACCTCCCAGCGAGCCAAAGCGACGAAAGAGAGCCCACAGAAACGCGAAATCGGCACCGGAGACCAGCAGCAGCCCGAGCGCCTTGAGCCAGAAGCTGGCGCGGTACTCGAGCTGAGCGCGCAGCGAGTGGTGCACCAGCTTGCCGTAGAGAGTGAGCGCGCCGAGCATGCTTCAGTCCCCCCTCAGCCCCCCTGCACCACGACGCGACGCAGCGTCACCGCGAGCAGCATCCTGCTCGTCAGCCAGAGCACGACCACCCAGCCGAGCTGGCGCAGCAGCACGAGCAGCGCCGCGTCCGTGCCGATCTGGCCGACGTAGGCGCGAAACGGAAGATCCGCGAGCGCTGCGAACGGCAGCCACTCGACAACGGTGGAAATGCCCGGCGGCAAGAGCGGCACCGGCACCATGCCCGAGAGCACCCAGGCGCCCGCGAAGACGAGGATCGCCGCGCCTTCACCGTCCAGCGCTCGCAGCGTGAAGACGTCGACCAGCACCGTGAGGCACGCGCCGACCAGGAGTGCGAGCAACATCGATAGACCGAAGATCGCGAACGCGGCGCCCGACGCGGGACCGCGCAGCGCGATGGATTCGGGCATCAGCAGCAGCGCGCAGGTGATCAGCGGCGGCGCTCGCAGCAGCGCCGGTCCGAGCTTGAGCGAGATCGCCCGGGCAAACCAGTAGCCGTGAAGATCCACCGGCCGGGCGAGCTCGTAGGCGATCGTGCCGTCGCGCACGGCGGCGGTCACCACCGGGTCGGCGCGCGTTGGTAGTAGCGCCAGAAAGGCCTGACCGAGCCAGATGTAGTCGATGACCTGAGCCAGCTCGAGCGGCTGCCGCATCGTGCTCGCGGCGTAGAAGGCGCTGAACACGGCGATGCGCAGCAGGCCCCAGAAGAACTGCGTGGCGATGCCCGCCAGCGCAGCGGCACGGTAGGCGAGCGCGACCTGCAGCGCCGCCCTGAAGCAGGCCCAATAGGGCGTCAAGACGGCTCGACCCTCTTGCTCTCGTAGAAGTGTGCGACCACCTCCTCGATCGGTGGCGGAACGACGAGCAGATCGAGGATCGCGGCTCGCGCGGAGACCTGGGCAATGGCCCGCGCCGCGCTCGTCTCGCTGCTATCGAACGCCAGCGTCACGCGGGGGCCGCTGCGCTCGACCAATCTGGAGCCCGGAAAGAGCGGATCGTCGCCTTCGCGTTCGAGATCGACGATCAGCCGCCGCTCGCGCGTCACCGAAGTCCTCAGGCCGTCGAGCGTGGTGTCGGCCAGGACGCGGCCGTGGTTGATCACCAGCACCCGCCGGCACAAGGCTTCCACGTCGTCGAGATCGTGAGTCGTCAAGAGCACCGTGGTGCCCTGCTCGCGGTTGAGCTCGATGATGTGACGACGAATGGCGAGCTTGCTGGCGGCATCGAGACCGATCGTCGGCTCATCGAGAAAGAGCAGCTCCGGGCCATGCAGCAGCGCGGCAGCGAGCTCGCAGCGCATGCGTTGTCCGAGCGAGAGCTGCCGCACGGGCACGTCCAGCAGGGGGCCTATCTCGAAGCGCTCGACGAGCTTGGCCAGCCGCGGGCGGTACTCGCTGGCGGGCACGTCGTAGATGGCGGCGATCAGCGCGAAGGAATCGGCGACCGGTAGATCCCACCACAGCTGGCTGCGCTGGCCGAACACCACTCCGATGCGCGCCACGTGTCGGCGACGCTCCTTCCATGGCACCCGCCCAGCCACGGTGCAGTGGCCGGAGCTCGGCACCAGGATGCCCGCCAGGATCTTGATGCTCGTGCTCTTGCCTGCGCCGTTCGGGCCAATGTAGGCGACGAGCTCGCCGTGGCCGATCGAGAAGCTGACGCCGTCGAGCGCGCGCACTTGCCGCTCCGAGCGCCAGCCCAGGTTCTGGATGGCGCCGAGCAAGCCTGGCTTGCGCTCCGCAACGCTGAACGTCTTGACCAGATCGTCGACGACGATGTGTGCCATCGTCCACCTCCCAAAGGGTCGACGTATCTAGGCGCAGGCTCCGAGGCGGTCAAGCATCGCGGCTCACAGCCTGCGGCGCTGCGTCATGAGCTCGTCCCAGAGCGCGGGAGTGAGCTCGACATAGCCGGCCTGTGTGCGCAAAAAGACCATGCCCTTCGAGCTCCGTGGATCGACCCCGCCCTCGGCCAGACGACGACGCAACACCTTGAGCGTCTCGCCGAGCGGCAGCTCCTGCTCGAGCCGAACGAAGCAGGGCTGGGCGAAGGCTGGCAGGCGCTGCACCGTGCGCCACAAGCCGTCGAGCGTGAAGGGCTCGCCGGTGACCAGCGACGCCAGTGGCGGAGTGCCGTCGATGCCGGGCACTCGCAGACCGACGACGGCGGCCGCGCTGACGCCGGGCGCCCCGGCGAGCACTCCTTCGACCTCCACGCACGAGACGTTTTCGCCCTTGAAGCGGAAGCTCTCGCCCAGGCGCTCGACGAAGCGATAGTAGCCGTGCCGATCGGCAACGAGGACGTCGCCGCTGCGATAGTAGCAGTCACCCGTCTGGAAAACGTCATGGAGCAGGCGCGACTCGCTGGCCTCGCGCTCGGTGTAGAGCGGAACGTCGCCGAGCGGCGCGTTCTTGCGTGGCCGCACACGAATGACGAGCTCTCCCGGCTCGTCCGCGCTGCACTCGACGGCGCGCCCCAGCTCGTCGCGCACGGGGTTCGCGCTCGCGCGGTCCACACGCAGGAGCCTAAAGCCTCGTGTGCGTCCGAGCGGCAGGTGACCCAGCGAGCCGGGCGCGTCAGTCACGTTCACGATCGCGCTCGGTACGTCGGTGGCCGCGTAGAACTCGCGAACGTGCTCCACCCCGAAGCGCTCGCGGAACCCGGGCCAGAGCTCCGCCGACAAGCCGTTTCCGACTGCCACCCGCAGGCGATGCCGCCGATCGTCGGCGCTTTCGGGCCGCGCCAGCAGCGCGCGGCAGAGCTCCCCGATGTAGAGCATCGCCGTCGCCTCGAAGCGACGTACGTCGTCCCAGAACTCACTCGCGCTGAAACGCCGGCGCAGGATCAATGGCACCCCCGCGACCAGACAGGAGCCGGCGCCGAGCAACAGCGCGCTCGAGTGGTGCAGCGGCAAGGGTGCGTAGAGCCGGTCATCGCGCTCGAACTGGAACACCAGCTCGGAGAAGCTCGCAGCGGCGAGCAGCGCGCGTTCGTGCGTCACGCGACAGGGCTTGGGCAAGCCGGTCGTGCCCGAAGTGAAAATATGGACGTAGTCGCTCGCGGCAGCGACGTGCGGCGGGTCGAAGCGCTCCGCGCCTTCCTCCCGCACCATGCGCTCGAACGCGCCGTCGTCGCCGTAGGTATCGACCCTTGCGCCGAGCGCCTCGAGCTCACGCTCGAGCTCGGTTTCTGCCAGGCAAAGCTCTGGCCGAGTCGTGGCCAGCGCTCGGCCGAGCAGCTCTCCCCGGAGCGCGGGGCTGGGCAGCGAAACGGCCACGCCCGCGCGCGCTGCCCCCAGAACCAACGCCAGATACGCCGGTGACGGTTGCCCGAGGAGCGCGATACGCGAGCCGTTCGTGATGCCTCGACGACGAAGCGCACGCGCCACTCCGGTCACACGATGATCGAGCTCGGCGAAAGTGAATTGTTGCTCTTCGCTCATCACGGCCGGAGCGGCTGGCCGACGCGCTGCGTGCCAATGAACGAATCGCGACAACGTTGCGTGCTGTGCGAGCTTTGCGCGCAAGAAGCACGGGATTGTGCCGC
The DNA here is from genome assembly GCA_035539475.1 of Polyangiaceae bacterium. Classification (GTDB taxonomy): domain Bacteria; phylum Myxococcota_A; class Polyangia; order Polyangiales; family Polyangiaceae; genus PMG-095. The sequence continues at coordinate 3,536 of DATLIL010000012.1, read as the reverse complement.
CGAGAAGTCGCGGCAGGAGCTTCAGCTCCATCGTGAGTTGCTCGCGACGCTTCACGTCGTGAAGTGCGCCGGCCGTGGCAGCGAGCAAGTCGGCTGAAATTTCCGCTATCAGAGTCACTCGTACGCGAGCCCTAGGTTAACTTCTGGCTATTCCATCGTCGAGATGAACGCGCGATAGGGGCCGCGCGGAAACGCAGAAAGGGAAGGACGATGCAAACTAGTTGGAGATGGAACGGAGTGTGGGCCGTTCTCGGTTGCGCAGCTCTGTTGAACGGCTGCGCTGAAACATCCAAGTCCGAAACTCTCGGTCAGACCGAAGACGCGCTGACTGCAGGAGCGTCGGTCAGCGATGGAGCGCTGGCTTGTGGAACGGCGACCTCGGTCTCCGTGGAGCTCACGGCTGGAAATCTGGCCAGCGTGACGCCGGTCGATATCATGCTGACGATCGACGACTCGGGCAGCATCGGCAACCCCCAGTTCGAGGCCATGCGCGACGCCCTGATCGACTTGGTCGATAACCTCGACGAGGTGTTCGCGAACGGGGGCCGGGTCGGCGTCACCACGTTTGCCGGTGCCGGTCCGTCTTGGCCTGGATCCACCGTCCAGAAGGGAAGCTCGAAGCTCATCCTGCCTCTGACCGCCGACGAGGATACGGTCAAGGCGGCGATCGACTCGTTCACTCGCGAAGCCGGCCTTACCTGCACGTCTTGCGGCATCAATACGTCGACCACCGAGTTCGCAGCGAACAGCGGGGTGGATCGCAAGCGCATCATGCTGGTGCTCACCGACGGCGCGAGCAACGCCGTGGGCGCGCAACCGCCGGTTCCGACGCCTTCGAACTACCTGGCGACCGCGCTCGGCGATTCGATCGAAGCCGCCCACGACGAGGAGGTCGAGATCTTCGCCGTCGGCATCGGCTCGTCCATCAACCTGGTCGAGCTCCAGATGATCGCCGACGACCCGGACGCGGGCCACCTGTTCCAGTCGACGGGCTTCGGCGATCTGGGCGGCGTGCTCGACGGCGTGGCCGCAGCGGTGATCTCTCCGGAGGCAACCAACGCGGTGCTGACGCTGCAGGTCGGCTCGGACTTCTCGGTCGGCGCCGCCAGCGCTGACGCGGGCAGCGTGAGCGTGGTGGGCAACACCGTGACCTGGACGAACACCGCGCTGCAAGACACGACCGCGACCCTCACCTACGAGATCACGCACGTGTCGGCCTCGCTGGGCGGAGACAAGCCCGTCCATAGCTCGGTGAGCTACGTCGACGACCAGGGCAACGCGCTCGACGTCCCGTCACTGCAGGTGAGCGTGTCCGGCTGTGATCGCGACAGCGACGGCGTCGTGGACGAGAGCGACAATTGCGTCGACGTCGCGAACGCCGATCAGCTCGACACCGACAGCGACGGCGCGGGCGACGCCTGCGACTCCGACGACGACAGCGATGGCGTCGAAGATGGCGAGGACAACTGCGTAGTCACCGCCAACGCCGACCAGCTCGACACCGACAGCGACGGCGCGGGCGATGCCTGCGACTCCGACGACGACGGCGACGGCGTCGACGACGGCTCCGACAACTGCGCCCTCACCGCCAATTCCGATCAGCTCGACACCGACACCGACGGCACGGGCGACGCCTGCGACTCGGATGACGACGGCGACGGCGTCGAAGACGGCTCCGACAACTGCTCGCTGATCGCGAACTCGAGCCAGCTCGATACCGACGGCGACGGCGCGGGCGACGCCTGCGACTCCGACGACGACGGCGACGGCGTCGGTGACGGGAACGACGCCTGCGCGGGTACACCCGCCGGGGCCATCGTCGATGGTACGGGTTGCGCCATCGATCAGCTCTGCGTTTGCACCGCGAGCTGGCGTAACCACGGCGCCTACGTGTCGTGTGTGACGGCCGCCTCCAAGCGCTTCGTGACCCTGGGACTGCTCACCACGGCGCAGAAGCAGGCGATCGACAACGCCGCAGGCAACTCGAACTGCGGTAGGTAAGTAGACGGCAAAGATTCGGCGACCAGGTGCCCGGCCTGGTCGCCGAGTCCGATTTGAAACCGCTCAAAGGGGCGGCCCGATCTGCTCGACGGTAAGTAATTTCGAATAAACCGGGCACTCTCTTCGACCAACCGGTGAGGTGAGGTGATGAGAGTTCTCGGGTGCATTCTTGCGGCGGGCCTCGTGCTCGCGGCCTGCAGCGATAACGGCGCGGGCAACGACGTGGGCGGCAGCGGTTCCGCTGGCCAGCCGGGCTCGGGTGGAGCCGGCGGTAGCCCGTCGGCGGGCAGCTCCGGAAAGGCCGGAGACAGCGGCTCGGCGGGTGAGAGTGGCAGAGGCGGGGCGGGCCCGCCGATGAGCGGCCTCGGCGGAAGCGCCGGAAGCGCCGGAAGCGCCGGAAGCGCCGGAAGCGGAGGCGAGGCTGGCGACCAAACCGGTGGCACCCCAGGCGCGGGAGGCGACGGGAACTTCGAGGTTCCCTGCGCCATCGAGTCGTTTCACGTCCAGCTCAGCGGCGGGATGACGCTCGACTACAACGAGCAACCGGACGACAGCTGCGGCGGCACCATCGGCGGCGCCGAGCAGGAGGTCTACCTGACGTTCATCATCTCCCCGCCGGGCGCGGAGACGAAACCGTTGCTCTCGTTCATCGTCAGCGGCGTCGCCCCGGGCACCGAGGGATCTTTTGCGCCGGAGAACCTGTCGGTGCTCGCCACCGGCGCGATCTGGAGCAAGGACCTGCCCGATCCCGACAGCGTGGCGTGCAGCGTGAATCTGAGCACCTACGACGAGATCGCCGACAGACGGTGGCGAGTCGTCGGCTCCGTCACTTGCCCGAGCGAGCTGTCGGGGATCGGCGAGGTCGGCGCGACGCCGCTGACCATCGTGGACTGGTCGTTCTCACTGCTCGTGACCACGCCGCCATAACGGTCTCCGAGGTGCCAGTCTGTGCCAGACTGTGCATGCTTTTCCGCGCTCCGACCTGAACTTCGCGCCGATTCCATAGCGGCACAGCCGTTGCTAGGTGCCAGCGCATGGCAGCGCGTGGTCGGTGGGCTCTTTTTCTGGGAGTCGTGACTTCGGTCGTGGGGTGTAACGGACACTCGGAAACCAACGACACCCAAGCGGTCGGTGACAATGACGCTCCGCCTCGCGATTCGGACGACGGCAGCAACGCGGGACCGATCAGCGGGAGCGGGGGACGCGGAACGTCAAGCGAGACGGCGGGCGCGAGTTCGGACGGCGAAGGGAGCGAAGGCGGGACACCCTCTGTCGGCACTGAAATACGGTTGCCGGAAGGTTCGTTCTTTCTGGACGCGCTTCCGATGCAGGATCGAGATACCTGCGACATAGACCACGAGTGCCTCGCTGGCCCCTGGGTCTTTAGCTTGAGACCCTCGGAAACTGGCGGCCTGGAAGGCGCTATCTACGAGCAGACGATCGACCGAACCCTGCCGCTAAACCTCGAGCCCGACGGCGACGGTTATCGCCTCCAGGAGCCGCTCGTGGTGGCGATGACGAGCTACGGGTGGGCC
>DATLIL010000011.1:0-5543 GCA_035539475.1 Polyangiaceae bacterium | reverse complement strand
GCCAAGCCCTCGGAGCCGCCCGCCCGGCCTGCCCCACCGGCAAAGCCGTCGACGCGTCCGCTGCCCAGGCCCGCTCTGGCTTCTGCCCCGCCAGCGGCTCCAGCGCCGAAGCCCGTTGCAGCAGCGCCAGCAGCACCCGCGGCGCCAGCACCTCCTGCGGCGGCCGTTCCCGCACCGAGGGTGCCGCCACTGCAACCCCCGGCTCCGGTGAGGAAGCCCTTACCGCGAGCCGAGCCGAAGCCGGCGGCGGCAGCGCCGGCAGGGGCAGGGCCGATCGACGAGGCGCGCATCCGCGATCTCCATGGCCGCCTCAACGAGCTGAAGCGCCAGAACCAGGAGGCCGGTCAGGTTTCACTCGAGGGCCTGGCCAAGACGCTGCGGGCCACCGAGGAAAAGCTGCGTCAACAGCACGCCGGTCGAAAAATCGACTTCGACGTGGTGGTCAAGGACGGCAAGGCCGTCGTCAAGCCGATCGTCCGCTAGTCAGCGGCTCAGCTGGCAGCGCGGCGCGGCGAAATCGGGGCGGTTTCCCCGTTGGGCGCCTTCTCGATGTAGACGTCCCGGTCACAGAAGACGATCGTGCAAGACGTCCGGCCGGTCTCGTTCATCCGGGCGCAAAGCTCCGAAAACTCGGAGTCGGAGTCGACGACGTCGCCCTCGACGGGCTGGCGGGTCTCCTGGTCGAAGCGACAGTTATCAATCGCAACCCAGAGACCCTTGTAGCGGTCCGACCGGCAAAGGTCCGGCCAGGTCATTCTCGTGGTCATGCTCGCGAGTACCTCATGAGCGCTTCCCTCTCGGGACGTCTCCCCCTGCCTGAGCGTGTAGGTTGAGGTGCTTCAGCCACGGCAATAGCGCTGAAACCCATCTAATTACAGGGAAACGGGGCCGTCAAGCGCTGCTCCCTTAAGGAACGGCCAACCGGCCAACGCTTTAAGGGCAAGTGCCCATAATCACGGGGCTGCCTGGGTATGGGGAGCCGTCCGCGAGATCCGCTCCTGGCTCGATCGCCGACCCGCGGGCCGGCAAATCGCCGCCGTCAAACTTTCACGCAACTGCCACCGGGGGCTGGCCGATGGAGGGGGCAGGAGGCCAGAAACAATGACTACTCGCATCGAATCAGGGGGGCCCAGCACCACCATCAGCTCGGGCCCGACCGCTTACCGAACCACCGCCGTCCCCCATCGGCCCTTTCAGAGCGTCATGAGCGCCGGGGCCAGCGCCGTCGTGGGCGGCGCCGAAGCTGCCGTGTCGGCGCTTCCCGGCGGCCCCATCCTCGCGGCTTCTTTCCGCAGTGGGGCAAGCGTGCAGAGCGCGCCTGTCCAGACACCGACGGGCGCAGCCTCGAGCGGCGCCGATCCGGCGTCGGGCGGGAGCACCGAGGGCAGCATGGAGCAGACGCTCGCGCAGAGCGCCGATCAGAACATGTACTTCTTGCAGCTGCAGGAGCAGATGGCCGCCGAGAACCGCCACTACTCCGCGCTCTCCAACGTGCTGAAGGCGCGGCACGAAACTGTGAAGAACGCGATCGGCAACATCCGCTAGACTCCGACCATGGGCATCGACGGCATCGGCAAACCACCCTCACCGCCTGGCGGCGTGGGCGGGCCCTCGGGCGCCGCGAGCGGCGGCTCGTCCGGTGGAGCCTTCCGCGTCGATCAGACTGCCGGCGCCACGCCGACCACCTCGCCCGAGCTCGAACGGCTGGGGCGAGGTGAGATCAGCCTGAACGAGTACCTCGACGCACAGGTGGGTGACGCCACGCAGCATCTCCAGGGCACGCTCTCGCCCGAGCAGCTGGACTTCGTGAAGAGCACTCTGCGTGCGCAGCTCGAGACCGATCCCGTGCTGATCGAGCTCGTGAAACGCGCAACCGGCAAGACCATCGGCGCGTGAGCCGCCCCGAGCTCAGCTGGGTCGTAGCGGACGGCGAGCCGCAGGGCCTGGGCGCTTGGCTCGAGCGCCACGCCCCGGAAAACGGCCCCAGCGCGCTCGCGGACGGTCGCGTCTTCGTGGACGGCAAGCGCCTGACGGACACCGCGTTCACGCTCTCGCCCGGTGCCAGGGTCGAGCTCTACGCGGCGCGGCGATCGGAGGGCGAGCTCAGCTTGCTCGCGCGCTTCGACGGGCTCGTCGCGGTCGAGAAGCCGGCGGGTATGGCGACGGAGCCCGATCACGCGGGCATCGCCGCGAGCGTGGTGGCGCGCGCCGCCGAGCTCCTCGCGGTCGAACGAAAAGACGTCCACGCGATGTCGCGACTCGACGTCGGAGTGAGCGGCGTGGTGCTGCTCGCGCTCGACAGATTCGCGAGGAGACGCGTCGAAGCTTTACGCGAAGCAGGGCGCTTGCGCCGGCGCTACGTCGCCATCGCCAGCAGCGTGCCCAGCCCAGCGAGCGGCGTGTGGGATGCGCCCATCGGCCGCGGACGAGGCAACCTGCGCAGCGCCTTCGGCCGTGATCCCGAGAGCGCCAGGACCGGCTATCGCACCGCCGCGCAGACCGGCGCCGCTTCACTGCTCGCGCTCGAGCCCGTGACGGGTCGCACCCATCAACTGCGCGTTCACGCTTCTCACGCCGGTTGTCCCCTTTACGGGGACGCGGCGTACGGCGGTCGCAAGCGCGTGACCCAGCCAGACGGCGCCGTCATCGCGCTGCGCCGCATCGCACTCCACGCCGCCTGGGTAGAGCTTCCTTTTTCTGGTGGGGTGCGCGTCGAAAGCGCGCTGCCTGCCGCGCTCGAAGAGCTCTGGTCAGCGCTCGGTGGCTCGGCTGATGGGCTCGCTTCGGCGCTCGAGTGATGCCCGATCCGCCAAGCCGTGTTAGGCACACGCCGTGCGACGGATTGGGCTCCTGCTCTCGGTTCTGACACTCGCCGGCTGCGGTACGGCGCGGCAGAACGATCCCCAGACGGGTCCGGGCGTCGTCTTTCCGGCGAACTTCGCCGAGGGCGACAACCAGGAAGAACGCGCGCGCCAGCAGGCCAAGCCGGCGCCCAGGTTCGAAGAACCCAAGCCGCGCGGCTCGCAGCCCGACCCCGAGCCGCTGCGCCAGCAGAAGCAGTACGAGTACGCGCTCGCCTACCAGGGGGGCAAGGTGAGCATCACCAGCGTGCGCCCGATGAACTACGCGCAGCCCGTCGTCACGGCGCGGCGCATGGGGCGTTTCGCGATCGAGCTCTGGATCGGTCAGGAGCTCATCGAGCGCGTGCGCTTCGACTTCCCGGGAACGGCGGCCGACGAACCGCCGGGCAAGGGTCCGCAGCCCCTCAGCGCGCCGCCCAAGATGAGCGACGGGGCGAGCTCCACGCAGGTCGTACTGGTGCCGGCCGCCGAGCGCGCCCGCCGTGCAGTCCTGGTCGATCGCGCGACCAACGGGACGACGGAGCTGCCTTGGCCTCCGGACCGGGCTCCCGCACCCGCCGTCAGCGGCGAAAAACCGGAAGCGCCAGTCGAACGTCCATAGGGGAATGCCCAGCATTTCCGCGGCGCGTCATGCCAGTGGCGGACGGCTGCCCGTTCGTGCCACGCTACGGCCCGTTATGCAGTGCGAAGCTTGCGGCACTACGAACATCGACGGTGCGCGGTTCTGCGCCAAGTGTGGTGCCCTGATGCCCGTCGCCGAAGAAGGGCCCGATCCGCTGATCGGACAGCTGATTGGCGGGCGTTACCGCGTCACCGGAGTGCTCGGCGAAGGCGGGATGGGCAAGGTCTACGTCGGCGAGCAGCAGATGGGCTCCACCATCCGCAAGGTCGCGATCAAGACGCTGCACCTGCACCTGTCCAAGGATCCGGCAGTACTCGCGCGCTTCCATCGCGAGTGCGGCACGGTGGCTCAGCTCGAGCACCCGAACACCATCAAGTTCTTCGATTTCGGCGCGACCCAGGACGGCACGCTCTACATCGCGATGGAGTTCGTGGCCGGCAAGCCGCTGGCCGAGGTGCTCGAGAAGGACGCGCCGATGACGCCCGAGCGCGTGGTGAAGATCATGCGCCAGGTCTGCGGCGTGCTCGACGAGGCGCACCTGCAGGGCGTCATTCACCGCGACCTCAAGCCCGACAACATCGTGCTCACCAATCGCGCCGGCGAGACCGACTTCGTCAAGGTGCTCGATTTCGGCATCGCGGCTCGCACGGAGAGCGCCGACGCCGCCAAGGAGCAGAAGCTCACGCAGCAGGGCATGGTGCTCGGTACGCCGCCGTACATGAGCCCCGAGCAGTTCACCGGTAAGCCGCTCGACGCCCGCAGCGACATCTACTCGCTGGCCGTGATGGCCTACGAGATGCTGACGAAGAAGCTGCCGTTCGAGGCCGACACGCCCTGGCAGTGGGCCACGCAGCACATGACGGCGCAGCCGATCCCGTTCGAGATCTCGGCGCCGGCCACCAACATCCCGCCGGCGATGCGCACGGCCATCCTGCGCGCGCTGTCCAAGGATCGCGATCAGCGCCAGGCCTCGGCGCGCGACTTCTTCGCGGAGCTCAGCGAGGGCGCCCGCATGACCGTCGTGGCCGAGCCGCAGCAGGGCGCCACCAGCGGCACCGCCGCCATGGCCGCCGTGCCCGACTTCGGTACCGGCCCAACGTCTCCGAATGCCGGTCCGATTTCTCCGGCTCCCCATCGCCCCGCTCCGACGGCGCCAGGCGTCGCCGTGGCAGTGCCTGCCGTCATCGCGCCGGCGCCGATCGCTCAGCGCAAGCAGGGCGGCGGCAAGGGTCTCATCATCGGGCTCGGCGCGCTCGGTGGGCTGCTGCTCATCGCGATCGCTGTCATCGCTGCGCGGTCGATGAAGGACGACAGCAACGAGCCGACGACGCTCAACATCCCGACCGGAACCAGCGCGGCCGCCGCCACGAGCGTCGCACCACTCGACACGCCGCCGGAGCCGCCGCCCCCCGCCGATGTGGACGCCGGCACGGGCGAGCAGCAGAACACCGGCACGGGTGGTAGCACCGGCAAGCAGGCTCAGGGCAAGGGCGGCGCGAGCAGCAGCGGCACCGGAGCTGGGGCCGGAACGAGCAAGCCTTCCGCGGGCGATCCCTGCGACGCCTGCCTCAACGCCGCGAACTCCGGCAACATCGTCGGCGCCGCCAGCGCCGCAGGAAAGTGTCAGGACGCCAGCAAGAAGTCGGCGTGCCAGAAGAGGGTCAGGACCGCGGCACCCGGTGCCGCCAAGACGGCTGCCTTCAACAACCAGTGCGGCGCCGCCAAGGCCATCGTCGCTGCCGCCGAGGGCATGGGCGCGGGCAGCAACTCGCTGAAGAGCGCGGTCAAGACCTGCAAGTAGGAAGGCCGAGCGTTCGGCGGGCGTAGAACACGTTGATGTTCAACGCGAAGCTCGCCCTGGTCCTCGTCTTGGGCGCCCTCGGCGGCGCCACCGTGGTGCAACCAGCACGCGCCAGCGACGTGTGCGACGCCTGCTCGAGTGCAGTCGAGGCGGGCGACATCGTCGGGGCCGCCAGAGCCGCGTCAAAGTGCAGCGACGCAGCGAAGAAGGCCGCGTGCACGAAGAAGGTCAGGAGAACCGCGCCACGCGCAGCTCTGGC
>DATLIL010000010.1:0-3086 GCA_035539475.1 Polyangiaceae bacterium | reverse complement strand
CGACAGGACGCTGTCAGCGCCCGCCGAGTGACAGTCGATGCAGACTTCGGGCTCGCCGGCGTACTTGGCTTGTCCGTCCGGCGTCCACTCGGCGAAGAACCAGCTCGTGCCCCGTTTCTTCATGGCAGCCACGAGCTTCAGCGCTTCGCCGTCGAAGCTGTCCTTGACGAGCAGGGCGCCGTCAGGCCAGGCGCCGATGCTGGGCCCTGCGGTCGCTTCGACCATCACTTCGTTCAGGTAGACGACGGCCGTTTGCCCGTGTGCCCGCACCGTGGGCTGAGGACTGTCGTAGCCGGGGGCGCGCGCCCAGTCGGGGTAGCTTTGCGCGTGAATTTCGTGCCACAGGTTCCGGGCTCCCTCTTCGTCGATTTCCGTTCCGCAGCCCAGCGCGGCCACGGCCAGGAGCAGGCCTATTCTCGCCATATTCCTGCGTATGCCGCGGTCGTCCTGGGGTTACGGCTCCTCACCGGGGTAGCGTAGGGGCGTGACTGTCAGCACCGATCGCGGTGGCGTTCGCCTGGCGGAGCTCGTGGGAGCGCTCTCGCTGGGCATCGACCTCGGCTTCAGCCAGCCCATGGAGCACGTCCTGCGCCAGTGCCTGATCTCGCTGCGTCTGGCCGAGGCCATGGGTCTCGACGAGGCGGAGCGCGCGAACGTCTACTACACCGCGCTCCTGATCAACGTCGGTTGCCACACCGACGCGCACGAACAGGCCAAGTGGTTCGGCGACGACCTGGCACTGAAGGCCACCAAGTACGAGCCTGACTCGCAACCTGGCCTGCGCGGGGCCCTGAAGGGTCTGAAGCTCCTCGGCCGTGGTCAACCGCCGCTGCACCGTTTCCGGCTGGGGCTCGAATTCTTGCTCTCCGGTCACCGTGAGGTGGACGACATGATCGCTCACCACGCTGCGATCACGCGCAAGCTCGGCGAGCAGCTGTCGCTGCCTGCGGGAGTGCTGGCGGCGCTCGGCACGGCCTACGAGCGCTGGGATGGGAGCGGCTGGCCCGCGGGGCTCAAGGGCGATGCGGCTCCGGTGGCCGGTCGCATCGCGCAGTTTGCGGAATACGTGGAGGTCGCCAACCGCCTCGGTGGGGTGGACAGTGCCAGGAGCCTCGCGCGCGTGTGGCGCGGCCGTCACTTCGACCCGACGCTGTCGGATCTGCTGATTGCCCGAGGCGACACCTTGCTTTCGGGACTCGAGAGCGTGGCGGTGTGGGACGAGGTCATCAAGGGCGAGCCCGCGCTCGCCATCGTCGTTTCCGGCGAACGGCTGCACGCAGCGTTCGTCGCCATCGCCAACTTCGTCGATGTGAAGTCGCCCTACTTTCTCGGCCACTCTCAGGCCGTTGCCGAGCTCGCCGCCGAAGCCGCCACGCGCTCGGGAATGGGCGAGGAACAGGCCACGCTGCTGCGCCAGGCGGGCCTCGTGCATGGCCTCGGAAGGCTCGGTATTTCGAACGCGATCTGGGACAAGCCAGGTCCGCTCGGCGCCGGCGAATGGGAACGAGCCAGGCTGCAGCCCTACCTGACCGAGCGCATGCTCCGCCAGTCGGAGTGGCTCGCGCCGGTGGCGCGCATCGCAGTGCAGCATCGGGAGCGCATGGACGGCTCGGGTTATCCGCGGGGCCTGAGCGGCGCGGCGATCTCGCGCGAGGCGAGGATCCTTGCGGCGGCCGACGCGTATCAGGCCATGCGCGAGCCCCGGCCACACCGGCCCGCTCGCTCGGCTGACGAGGCTGCCGCCGAGCTGCGGGCCGAGGTCAAGGCCGGGCGCCACGACGCTGACGCCGTTGCTGCCGTGCTCGGCGCGGCGGGCCATCGCGTCTTGCGCCGTCGCGATGGCCTCGCTGGTCTGACTCAACGAGAGATCGAGATCCTGAAGCTCGTGGCGCGCGGCCTCTCGAACAAGGAAGTGGCGACGCGGCTCAACATCTCGCCCAAGACCGTCGCGAACCACGTCGAGCACATCTACGGCAAGATCGACGCTTCGAACCGCGCCGGTGCCAGCCTGTTCGCGATGCAGCACGGATTGCTACCCGAGGAAGAATTCCCCGCGCGCGCCACGGCCTGATCAGGCCCCGGCCAGCGCTTTCATGTTCTTCGTCATGGCCGCTTCGGTCTTGCGCAGCTCCTCGGCGGGACTGAACTGAATGATCTCGGTGCCGGGCTCGTGCTTCACCGGCGCGTGCCCGGGCGGTGCGTAGTAGGCATCGCCCGCAACGTAGACCTCCTCGCGGTCGGCGTAGCGAAAAGTCATCTTGCCTTTGATCACGTAGCCCCAGTGCGGGCACTGGCAGAGATCGTTCGGCAGGCCCTTGAGCAGGGGTGTCCCGTCGATATCCTGGCGAAACAAGACGAAGTTCACGGCGTAGCCGTTCAGCTCGCCCGCCCGGTCCAGCACCGGACCGTGATCCCTGCATTCCGTCGAGTCCTTCGAAACCTTCGGCATTTCCTGTCTCCTTCGTTGCCCAAGGTATTCAGAGGGACAGGGGACCGTCATGAGGCGTTTGACCCATTTTCGGCCCCTGCGCGAAAAAACATGGCCGCGAGCGACTCAGGCGCGAGCCTCGAGCACGAGGTTGAACGGTGTCTGGGTGGCGCGGCGGAAGCGCGAGAAGCCCGCCTCGGCAACGATGCGGCCTAGCCTCGCCTCACCCGCCTGCGCACCTAGCGCGGGACCTCGGCGCGAGAGCGAGTGAGGCACGCAGATCATCGTCGACGCCGAGTAGAAGACGCGGCCGATCGGGTTGTGGTTGTCCTCGCGCTGGTCGGCAGCAAAGGGCTCCACGATCATCCAGTGACCGTCCGCCGTGAGCACCTCGCGGACGCGGCGTGCCGCGCCTGTCGGGTCCTCCATGTCGTGCAGGCAATCGAAGTGACAGACGAGGTCGTAGTCGCGCCCGGGGAAGTCGGTGGCACCCGCCACGTCGAACGAGACGCGATCGGCGACGCCCGCTTCGGCGGCTCGCTTGCGCGCGACCTCGATTGAGGTTGCGTGTGAGTCGTAGCCGAAAAAGCGGGACTTGGGGTAAGCCTGCGCCATGAGAATGGTCGACGCACCCAGGCCGCAGCCGACGTCTGCGACC
>DATLIL010000009.1:0-9071 GCA_035539475.1 Polyangiaceae bacterium | reverse complement strand
GCCATCTTCTCGAAGTCGGTGAGGCAGTCGAGAACGAAGCGCGTCACCTCGCGCCGGCCGGCGTTGAAGAGTGCGAGGTTGCCGGCGTCGCCGTCCTCGGCTTCGTTGAAGATGCGGTCCAGCTCGTCTTTCGTCGGATTGATCATCGTTTCACTCCACTGCACACCGGCGCCAGCGTCATCGGCTCAGCGGCGTGCACTCGCGGCAGTGATGGTCTGACGCCACGCACGACGGGCAACACCAAAGGATAGCGCCACCCGTACTCATGAGGCGCCAGCCGTGATACTTCGGATTGACCGACTGGACGCGAGCGCCGCACGCACAGCCGTATGTACGGGCGGCCATTGCGGGCTCCGTCCCGACTCGCAAATCGCCGACGTTGATTCTGTGGTTTCGCATCCTGCTACCTCCTGCCTCCAGCGTCGTGGCCTTCAGAAACAAGTGTCGCAGGTGCAGTAGTTGTGGCCGCCGCTACGGCAGTAGCGAGAGGCTTGCTTTGCCGGCCCGAACGGGCGCTGAAAGTCCAGCTTGATGCCCTTCTCCTTCAGCCGATCCCACACGTAACAATCCGTGCGGGCCGTTTCGATCTCTTGAATGTCGGTCGTCGTCTCTTCGTTCATGGTGTTCTCTTTTCAACTCCGGTAGATGACTTCGTTAAAGTGGCTCGCCGCTCATGTGCTGTGGGCTCCCCAGTTCGCCGCGCCCCTTGCATGCGCGGCACCAGCTCGGCCCGTCACGCGAGAACCGCGGGCTCCTGCTCCGGCGCGATCCCTTCCGGCGCCTCCCCGATGTCGTCGAGCGTCGTCTGGTGCAGCCGCACGTCCTGGAGCTCGGCGATCACCTCCTCAGGCGTGCCGTATTCGCGCGTCCAGCTCTGGCCGTTGATGTAGGCCTGCCAGCTGACGGTCGTGATGGCGGGTCCGTATTCGGTCGAGCCCGTTGAGGCGTCGACCTTCGTCGAGAAGTAGCGGCCGGCCGCGATGACGGCGACGGCCTCATGAAAAGCTTTGTGGTCCATTTGGTTCCTTCCTCTGACCAACTCGAGGAGCCGGGCGACGATGATCCACGTCGTCACTCAGCGGCTCCTCGAAGTGGCCAGCGTTGGCTGGCTTTCGAGGCCCTTGCGGGCGGTTGCTCTACAGGTCGTAGTTCGTGGGTCCGAAGTCGTCGCTGTCGTCGCCGGGTTGACGACCACCGCCGTTCGACGGCGCCGCCGTCCGCTTCGGCGCAGACCGCGCCGCCTCGATGGCCGCACCCTTGAACCGGTTGATCCCGGCGAGCCCCGCCGACGTCACCGGCTTGGCCGCGCGCGGCGGGTGGATGAAGTTGGCCTCCACCCAAACCTTTCCGTTCTCGCCTGGCTTGTGCTTGATCCCGAAGGCGACCTTGGCTCCCTTGAGCTCGCCGATCTTGCTGAAGTCGGAGCAACCGAACTCGCCGAGAGTGGCCGCCGTGACCTCGCCGACCATCTTGCCTTCGTTGCGGCCGCTCGAGATGTAGGTCTCGCTAAACGAGCCGTACCAGCGCGCGGTCTCGGGGCTGCCGTCGGGTCGAACCACGACGATCGCGCCGACCTTGCCGTTGTTCTCCGTCAGCTCAGCACTGACGATCTCTCCGATGTAGTCGTTTGAAACAGGTAGCATTGGCGTTCTCCTCAGGCTGCGTTTTCTTGCTTAGGTGCGTTGTTTGCGGGTGCTGTGGGTGCTGGCGCTTGCGGCGCCGTGATCTGCTTCACTGCCATGGCGAAGTTGCGCCACGGATTGACGGTCTCGTATTCGATCTCAGCGGGCAGGTTGATCCGGTTCTTGGCGTCGAAGCCAGCAGACCGCTCGGTGTAGATACGGTGTCCGCCGATGATGCCCTTGGCCGTCTTGTCGTCCTTGCCCTTCTTCGTGAACATCTCCTGGCTCATGAAGAGCAGGTAGTCGGGCCACTGCTTCCAGCGCTCGGCCGCCTTCTTCGCGAGCGCGAGCTGGAAGCGGGCGTAGTCGTCACCGAGCGGGTTCTGCACGGTCTCGTTGGTCGCGTGCGCGATGGTGACGACGTGCATCCCGCGCGCAGCCTGCAGCGAGTCCAGCGCTGAGATGAGCTGGACCCACAGGTCGAAGACGAACTTCTCGCCGCGGCCGTAACTGTCGTAATCGGCCGGCGACATCTTCTCGCGGGCGCACACGGACGCCTTCGCGTACTGCGAGAGCCAGTCGAGCGAGTCGATGACCAGGGTCTTGTACTGGTGATCGGCCGTCTTCAGGTAGTCGATGGCCGAGAGGACGTCGTCCCACGTGTCGGGCGACGGGAAAGCCGGAACGCTGCGGAGGTCCGGCGCAATCAGGCCGTTCTCGGCGCAGATGAAGATCGGCTTGGGCGCGAATGCCCCGAACCGGGTTTTGCCAGCGCCTTCGGTGCCGTAGATCAGCACCTTGATCGCGGTAGAGGTGCGCTCGGCCACGATCTTGGTCATGTCTGCCATGGGGTCGTTGTCCTTGAAGATGTCGTTGAGGTGGATAGGTGCGTTTTTGAGTAGGGTTACGAGTTTCAAAGCGAGGGACGGATCCCACGCCCGAAAGTTTGCGAGCGTCTTCTCACCAAGGCCGAGCTCGTCGTCGGTGGCTGCTTGGGCCGTCTGGAGCGTGCCGAACTTCTTCAGCATCGCGGCGGCACGCTTTGCGCCGAGACCGGGACAGCCTTTGATGTTGTCCGCGCTGTCCCCGGTGATTGCCAGGAAGTCCCTGATCTGATCGGGTCGCACGCCGAACTTGGTCAGACACTCAGCGGGACCGAACGGCGTGCCGTTGATGACCATCGACACGGAGTCGGAGAGCAGCGCAGCCAGGTCCTTGTCGATGCTGACGATCTGCACCGGCTCGCGCGCCTGGGTGGCGAACGTGGCGATCAGGTCGTCGGCCTCGTAGCCGTCGATCGACACGAGCGGGATCCCCATGTCGCAGACTTCGGCGATGATCTGGACGAGAGCTTCTTTCGCCTCGGCCGGCTTCTCGGGTCGGTTCGCCTTGTAGTCGGGAGCCCAGTCGAAGCGGATGGGGCGCCTGCCCTCGGCGCACACGATCGTCCGCTCGCATGACTCAGTGATGCCCAGGATCTGGCTCATCGTGAGGTGGTAAGCCTCCGAGCCCGACTGCGCGCTGTAGTAGCAGGGCCAGAAAATTCCCGAGAGGTCGATGAGCGTCAGCATCGGTTCACTTGAACGGCAGGTCGTCCGTGCTCTCGGTCAGCGAAAACGTGTCGGGCACCACATAAACCCGCGTCCTCTCCCTGACTCCGCGCCACAGCCTCGCCTGCAACGCATGCAAGGCCGACTCGCTGTGCAACGTCGCCGGGTCGACGAAGCGCGCGCCGTGCTCGACTGCGGCGAGGGAGGCTTCGAGCTCGGGGATCAGGTCGCGGTTCTTGCAGCGGATGGCCACGATTCGACGCCTCATGACACGTCCTCAATCAGCCTTGCGGCAACAAAGTGGTACAGCGCGCACTCCAGCTCGTCGTGATACTCGCTGACGAGTGTGGTCACCTCGGGGACGTCCATCCCGTTCAGGAGCCCGTGGTCAATCTTCAGCTTGAGCGCGTCGGCCCGGTCACGGTGGAAGCGGTGACAGAGTCGGTGCTCGTCGACCGTCACCGGATTCGTCGGCAGCGTTTCACTGAGCAGCGACGGCATGACGTTCTCCTTCCTGCGCCTCTTCCTCGGCGGTCACGTCCAGCTTGAAAGCCAGATCCTGTGTCTGCTCGGCGAGGCTCAGTAGAGCCTCCGCGGCAAGCTCCAGTTCCTCGGTCACATCCTCGTCGCTGTCGTGCTGGCGGTCCCGCAGCGAGCAGCGGATCGAGTCGAGTCGGAACAGGAGCTTGTTGTAGGCGGCGTGGCGTTGGCGGGTGGTCACTTCGATGCTCCCTTCGTGGCCAGCGTGCAGAAGACCTGGAACTCGATCGCCGAGATCGGCGGCTCGACGTCCACCAGGGCAACGAGCGTCAGCAGCGTGTGATTGTTCCGGAGCGCGCGGGCGATCTGTTTGGCGCGGTCCGGCGTCATCGAAACGGGCGCGGCTGGCATGCTTCCAGAGGAAGGAGGCAGCGAGCCCCGTTCTCTACTCTGCGACTCGGCCACGGCGTCGTTGTGGGCTCGGTAACGGTCGGTTGCGTCGACCAGCGAGGCGATCGGCTCGACCTGGCCGATGTGGGCGGGCGTTGCCATCAGGCAGCCCTCCCCATCTCGCGCCAGCACATGACCGCCTGGTCGATCTCAGCACGGAGCGCGAACCGCGTCCGCCCCTGCCGCTTCACCGGGATTGACGAATGAATCACGACGCCCGCGGAGTTGAGCACCGTCAGGAGCCGCGCCATCGTGAGTCCGGTTCGGCGCGCGGCATCCGGCAGCGTCTCCAGCGGCGACGACTGGGCCAGCTTCAGTTCGACGAACCGACGGTAGATGGACGCGGGCGACAGGTTGAGCGCCGCCGCTATCAACGACACGGGCATGACGAGGTAGAGCCGACGCAGGGCAGCGTCGGTGGCGGGAGTCCAGCTGGGGATGCGACGACGGCGGCGGGTCACAGCCCCTCCGTCGGGTCCCGATGCGAGCATTCCGGGCAGAAGCGTTCACCGTGCTCCAGCGCCATCTTGCAGCGCTCCAGCTTCACCGGGTGGCGCGTCTCGCTGAAGTTCGCGCACTCGACGACTTCCGCACACCGCGTGCACGCCAACCTCGATACGCCCGGCCGGATCTCGATCAGGGTGTGCGAGTGGCGGTCACAGATTTCGCAGCGGACGGCCAGGCAGTCGCGGTCCTTGCACTGCGGGCACGGCTCCCCGCGAAGGTCGGCCAACTCCGCGTCGCTGAGCGCCATGATTCTGGCCACGTCGAAGGCGGCGTCGGGCCGCTGGTCGTTCTCGTGGTCCAACGGCCGCTCGGCGAAGGCCTGGATCAGCTCTTCGGGCAGGTAGTCGGCTGTCGCGAAGGGCGCGGGGGCGTTCACTGCCCAACCGCCCGCCGCTTCATCGGCAGCTGAACAACCTTCGCGCCGGCCTTGGCCAGCATCGGTTTCGCGCCGAGCGATTCGACGATGCGCGAGATTTCCGCGAGGTCGGCGTCGGACGGGTCGCTATCGTCGGCGTCGCGCTCGACGGTGAGATCGATCAGGGCGATGCGTGCGTGTAGGCGGGTCATGGTCCTAGCCGAAAAGCCCCCGGACCTCTCGGCGCGGGGGCTGGACAGGGCGGGGCGGGTCAGAGGCCGAGGACCTCCCGGTCGAAGGCGGCCAGCTTCGCCTTTGCTTCGGCGGCCTTGGAGACGTGGCCGGCGCGGGTCGCGGCGATGAATTCGGACCAGAGGGTGGTCCAGAGGGAGGCGGTGGTTTCGGGGGCGGGGCGGGTCGCGGTAGGCATGTCTACACGTTAGCTACTGCGTAGAAGATTGCAAGACCGATCTTCGCAGTAGCGTACGATTTGTTCCCGGACCGGGACGCCGAACCCGATCCTTTGTGATCGTGGCGGATACGTCGGGGCTGTTATCCCGTCGCAGCGGTGCCCAAGCGCTCAGCCGAGTCGGCGTTTCTGCGTAGCATCGCCCATCGCATTGGCGCGGCGAGGCGGGCGGCCGGCATGACCCAGGAGCAGCTCGCGGCCGAGCTCGACACCGCCGTGCGCAACGTCCAGCGCATAGAGAGCGGTGTACAAAACTTGACGCTGCTCACGATCGCCCGGATCGCAGCCGCGATTGGTTTGACCCCCTACGAACTACTGAACGGGCGGCGCTAGGCTTTCTTCGCAGCGCGCAGCCGAACAGACGGGCGTGTCCCGCTCTGAGACCGCTTTGGGATGCGGTCGCGGACCTTGGCTAACCACCAGTCAGCATCACTGCCTTCGATTTGGCCGTATTCCTCCACGGCTTCGCAGGCCGCCTTGTAGGCGTCCGATGGTGTGCACCCGGTCAGCTCTATCGCGGCTTTCATTGCTCTGACGACCGGTCCTGGCAGTCTCTCGCTCATCTCGTCAGCCCCAGCTTCCCCGACGGCGCCCCGTGCGCCATCGCGAACTGCGAGATTTAACACAGTCGGCAAGTCAATCTCCAGCGCGGCGATCACTTCTAGCGGCGCGTAGCGCGCTAACCCCTTAAGTAGGTCTAGACCCGCACCTCGGTTCTCGCCGAGGAAGTCGGAAACGAATGCGGCAGACACCCCGAGGGCTGAAGCGGCCTTGCCGCGCTTCTCGAAGCGGGTCTCTACTAGGTCGGCCAGAACCTTGCGCAGGCGTTGGTTCGTCTTGTCGCCGTAGCTCTTGGCCATGGACGCGAGGCTAAGCATCCCCGGCTACGCTATGGTGAATGGTTCTTGACAGGGTTCGTGCTACACAGTAGCTAAGTAGAACCCCATGCAAGCACCCGAAGCGCTGAGAAAATGGCGGACCGACGCGAGCCTGACGCAAATCCAAGCTGCCGAAAAGGTTGGGGTTAGCGGTCCTACGTGGTCCGATTGGGAGAACGGGAAGAAGTTCCCGCGCAACGACCGGGCCGAGGACCTGGAGAAACTCACCGGCGGCTCGGTCACGATGCCAATGTGGGCGGCCTGGGTACGTCGCCGCACGAAGAAGGCGGCACGCAGGAAGGCGGCTTGAACTGTGGCCGCCCTCTCCCACGCCCTGATCGGCGCCGCCGCCACCCTGACGCTCTGCCTCGCCGGCGCCATCGTCTACGCCATCTACCAGCGCGGGCAGCGCGATAAGGCCGAGGCCGATTTCTGGCGCACGGTCGGCCAGCACCGTGACCGCGGCGCCGTTTGGCAGACCGTCGACCGCTTGGGTGAGCAGGCGCGCAGGGAAGGGCTGAACTGATGGCACGCACGCCGAACCTTCGTCTCCTGCCGCCGGCTGCAACCGACGAACGTCGCCGCGCTGCCGAGACCGAGTCGCGCGTGCGCTTCATTCGCGCCCGGCGGGCTCAGGGCTGGACGCATGCCGAGTGCGCGGGATGGCTCGGGGTCTCGGTTGATGCGGTGCAGCTTTGGGAGCGGGGCAAACGGCGCTTGCCGAGCTGGGTGCTGCTGCTGGTCGAGCAGGAGCGTGCGGCGTGAGCGTCCACATCATGCTCGAGATCGTCCGCCGCCGGCGCGCACTGGTTCGCTCTGTGCTGCCGACGCTGATGGTGTTGGCGACGATTGGAGCGCGGGAGTGAACCGCTCTTCCGGCAAGCTCTTCATGGCCCGCATGGCGACCATCCGTCGCCGACGTGCCGATCTGCAGAGCGAGCTGGCCGAGCTCGACGCTCGCGAGGCCAAGCTCTACGAGGAACTGGCCGAGGGCGAGGTGGTCGACCTGCGCACGTTGCGCGCCGTCCCGCGTGAGCACGTGCCGCAACTCCCCGAAGTTTCCGAGACGGATCAGGCTCACGCGCGCAAGCTGTTGCAAAGGAACGCGACCCGCCGGAGGCTCCGGGCATGAACCGGACCAAGGCAGAAGCGGGACTCGGCACCGTGCGCACCGTGCGCGATCGTCAGGGCGTCATCACGGGCTACCAGCCGCTGCTACCGCGCTCGCTGTCGACCGCGCCCAAGGACTGCGCGAGCTCGAAGGCCTACAAGGAGCCGGTCGGCACGCCTGTCCCCACCTGGAACGAGGCCCGCCGGATCCTCGACGCTGCGATCGTTGCGCTCCGGCGCGGCTCGGTCGTTCGTCAGGGACTGCCGCTCAGCCACTTCGTCGACGCCGAGATCCAGAAGCGGCTGCACGACGCGCGCCGCAAGTACGCCACTCTGGCCAAGGCCAATCGCCTCGTCTCGACCTGGCGCAGCATCGATCGGCTGTGGCTCTCGGGCGCGTCGTTCTACGCAGCGCCGCCGAAGGCGATCGAGCCCGAGGACGTTCAGTCGTTCTTCGACTACCTGCGCGATGAGGCCGAGGGGAAGACCGGCGAGCCGCTGTCCGGGGACTTCATCCGCAACGTGGCCCGCCTGCTCAAGGCCGCCTTTGCGCGCGTCCCCGGCCTGACGGTCAACCCTGCCGGCGATCTCGACCTGCCGCCGAAGGGTGAGCCGCTCGTCCCCTTCCTCGACCTTGCGGCTCAGCGTCGATTCTTCGGGTCGGACGTGGCCTTGGTCGAGCGTGTGATGGTCGGCTGCGGCATGGGCGCCGGCCTGCGGGTGGGCGAGCTCCTGCCGTTCGAGGCCGCGGACGTCCACCTCGACGCCAGCGACCCACACCTGATCATCCGCTACGGCGGCTCCGACCATGCCCCGACCAAGGGCGGCCGGGTCCGGCGCGTCGAGCTGTTCGAGCCCGGCCTTGGCTTCTGGCGGCTCTGGATGGAGCGCTTTTACCAGGGTGGCGTGGTCGTGTTCCCCGGGCCGCTCGGCGGCTACCAGAAGCACTGGCCCGAGCGCTTCCCCTCGTGGGCGGCAACGGCCGGCGTGAAACGGCTCTCGAGCCACATCATGCGGCACAGCTACGCGGTCGCGATGCTGTCCGGCTCGTGGGGCTACGAGCCCAAGGGCCTGGAGTTTGTCCAGCACCAGCTCGGGCACGCCGAGCGGTCCACGACCGAGCGCTACTACGGCGCCTTCGAGGCTGGCGTCTGGAGCCGCGAGGTTCGCCACATGACGGGACGAGTCGAGCAGATCAGGCGCGAGCCCGTCACGGCGATCGAGCTTCTTGGGCTCGTGTCCGGCGGCTTGGCTGGTGCGGCGAGTGGTGCGGCAGGCGGCGGGATCGAGCAGAAATCGCCCCGTTTCGCGCTCGCGGGTGTCAACCCCCGTCGGTCACCCAAAACACAGGAAACAGCGGAAGAAACGGCCCGACTTGGTGCAGCGACGCACCAAGCTCGGGTCGACCGCATTGACGCCGTCCTAGCCGTAGCTGCGGCTGGCGAGCCGACCGCGCTCCGTCAGGCGGTCGAGTGCCTGCAGGAGGAGCGCGAGCTCCATCAGCGGCACGTCGATCTGGCCACCCTTCCAGACGACGACGAGGCCGACGTTGGGTGACCTGGTCGACCTCGCGGCCCGCCGTCAGGAGCTCTCGGAGCGTGCCTGCGGGGTCGACCAGCCCGGTGCCGTTCGCTCGGCGCCATCAACGAT
>DATLIL010000008.1:0-5217 GCA_035539475.1 Polyangiaceae bacterium | reverse complement strand
GACGAGACCAAGGGCGCACGCGTCTGCGGCGGCGGTGGCTGCGCCATCGGCCGGCCCTTCCTCGTCGACGACGTCGCACGCGTGGCAGACACGGCGCGCCGCGACGACTGGCTCGCGTGCGGGCTCACTCCGGACCTGGAGGGGCTGAGCCCCGAGCTCCGTCAGCGACTGTGCCAGGAATGGACGCGCGCCGCGCAGCTCGAGCACGCCTCCATCGCTGAGTTCTCGCGCTTCCTGATGGAGCTGCTCGCCTTCGGAGCACCCTCGGAGCTCGTCGCCGCCACGGTCTCGGCCATCGAGGACGAGCGCCAGCACGCCCAGATCTGCTTCACGCTCGCCTCCGAGTTCGCGGGTGAGCTGATCGGCCCCGGGTCGCTCGACGTCACCGGCGCGCTGGCGACGCCCTCGCTGGCGCGCGCGCTGGCCACGGCCGTGCGCGAAGGCTGCATCGGTGAGACCGTGGCCGCCCTCGAAGCCGCCGAGCTCGCGACCCACGTCGCGGATCCGCTGCTCCAGCAGGTGCTCGAGCGCATCGCCAGCGACGAGCGACGCCACGCCGAGCTCGCCTGGAACTTCGCACAGTGGGCGCTCAGCCGGGATGCAAGCCTCACCGACGTTCTCGAGAGCGAGCTCTCGCTCGTGCGCGAGGAGCTCGAAGACTACGATCCCCTCACCTCCGGCCCCCGCACTCACCAGCTCGCACGCGCTGGCGTGATGCCCGAGGCCCTGCGCGCCGCCGTGCGCGACGCCGGCTTGCGTCAGATCGTCGAGCCGGGACTCAACGGTATGATCGACCACGCGCGACGAGTGAGACGCGCAGCCTGACTTTCACTAGGGTACAGAACATGCGGCTTCGAGTACGAACGGACCTCTGGGCGGTTTCTCTCTTGGCGGTCATCGGTGTGGCTCCGCTCGCAGCCTGCGGCGGAAAGTCGGACGGTGACGACGAGAACAGCGCCGGCGGCAGCGGGAACACCGGAAACACTGGCAACACCGGGAACACCGGCAATACCGGGGCCACGACCAGCGCGGGAACGGGTGGTCGCGGCGGCAGCGGCACTGGCGGGACCGTCACCGCAGGGACCTCGAGCGGCGGTTCCGGGACGACCAATGCGTTCCCGTGCAACAACCCGACGCCGCTGCAACCGGGCACCGTGAGCTGCGACAACGGCGTGGTCGTGCGCACCGAATCCGTCGAGTGTGCGACGACGGTCCCGCGTCCCGATCCGCAGCCTCAGAACGACCCGGCCATCGATCAATGCGAGTACGATTCCGACTGCACACTCGCACCCCACGGCTACTGCGAGCTCTCGGGGACCGCACCGGGTGAACCTCCGGGCCCCGGTTACACGTACTGCAACTACGGCTGTGTGAACGACGAGGAGTGCGGCGCCGGAGCCGTCTGCGTCTGCGGTGATCCCATCGGCCGTTGCGTTCAGGCGTCATGCCAGAGCGATACCGACTGCAACGCGGGCTTTCACTGCGCGTCCTACGACTCCAGCCCCGGCTGCTCGGGCTTTGCCTTCGCCTGCCAGACCACCCAGGACACCTGCGCCGCGGACACCGACTGCAACCCGGGCCTCCTTTGCGGCCTGGACGTGACGACTGGAGCACACGTCTGCCAGAACGCGGGCTGCGCCATCGGGCGTCCGTTCCTGGTCGACGAAGTTGCGCGCGTGGCGACCACCGCCCGTCGTAGCGACTGGCTCGCCAGTGAACCGAAGCCCGAGCTCCGTCTGCGGCCCGAGCTTCGCCAGCGCCTGACCCAGGAGTGGACGCGCTCGGCACAGCTCGAGCACGCCTCCATCGCCGCGTTTTCACGGTTCCTGATGGAGCTCCTCGCCTTCGGTGCGCCGTCGGAGCTCGTGGCCGAGACCGTCGCCGCCATCGAGGACGAGCGCCGGCATGCCGAGATCTGCTTTGCGCTCGCCTCCGCTTACGCGGGTGAAGCCATCGGCCCCGGCCTGCTCGACGTGACCGGCGCGCTCGAAACACCGTCGCTCGCCCGCTCGCTCGCCACGGCCGTGCGCGAGGGCTGCATCGGCGAGACCGTGGCCGCGCTCGAAGCGGCCGAGCTTGCCACGCGGGTCAGCGATCCCGTGCTGGTCGACGTGCTCGAGCGCATCGCCGCCGACGAACGCCGACACTCCGAGCTCGCCTGGAAGTTCGCGCACTGGGCCGTGTGCCAGCAGCCGAGCCTGGCCGAGGTGCTCGAAGGCGAGCTCGAGCGCGTGCGCGAAGAGCTCGAAAGCTTCGTTCCAGGAACGGCGAGCCCCCACAGTCACGAGCTGGCCCGCGCCGGCGTGATGCCCGAAGCGCTCCGCGCCGCGGTACGGCACGCCGGGCTGCGGCAGATCGTCCAGCCCGGTCTCGCCGGGATGATCGAGCACGCCCGGCAGTCGGCGCAGAGCGCTGCCTGAATCAGGGCCCCGGGCCGGGGGCCGTGCTAGGCTAGGCCCGGCATGGAGTTTCGGGCAGGGCGTCCTTTCCTGGTGGCCGAGGTGCAGCGATTCGCGGGCATCACGCGGCGGAGCGACTGGACTCTGGCGGGGCTCGCGCCCGAGGTCGAACGTCTGGCGCCCCACGTCCGCCAGCGCCTGGCCGAAGAGTGGACCCGCGCAGGCCAGCTCGAGCACGCCTCCATCGCCGCGTTCTCGCGCTTCCTGATGGAGCTGCTCGCCTTCGGTGCACCTTCGGAGCTCGTGGCCGAGACCGTCTCCGCCATCGAGGACGAGCGCCAGCACACCGAGATCTGCTTCGCCCTCGCCTCCGCCTACGCCGGTGAGGCCATTGGCCCCGACCTGCTCGACGTGACGGGCGCGCTCGAGACACCGTCGCTCGCCCGTGCGCTCTCGACGGCCGTGCGCGAGGGCTGCATCGGTGAAACCCTGGCCGCGCTCGAAGCCGCCGAGCTTGCCACGCGCGCCGCCGATCCACTGCTCCAGCAAGTGCTCGAGCGCATCGCGGCTGACGAGCGCCGTCACTCCGAGCTCGCCTGGAAGTTTGCGCACTGGGCCGTTTGCCAGCAGCCGAGCCTCGCGGTGGTGCTCGAACACGAGCTCGAGCGCGTGTGCACGGAGATCGACGGTTACGCGCCCGAGACCACGAGCCCCCGCGCCCACGATCTGGCCCGCGCCGGCGTGATGCCCGAAACGCTGCGCGCGGACGTGCGGCAGTCGGGGCTGCGCCAGATCGTCCAGCCCGGCCTCGGCGGCATGGTCGAGTACGCGCGGCGCGCCGGACACGCAGCATAATACCGAGCAAATCCAAGCCATTGCCCGGTCCCTGTGCACAGCACCATTGACGAAGTTAACACCGTTAACTATACAAACGTTGTTACCCACGGGAACTTCGTTAGCTATGCCACCCTCGTTAGCCATGGGAACCAGCGAGCGCCGCCAGCGGCAAAAAGAGGAGCTGCGCCAGAAGATCCTGGATGCAGCGCGCGAGCTCTTCGGCAAGCGAGGTTACGAGGCGGTGACGATGCGCGAGATCGCCGCGCGTATCGAGTACTCGGCGACGGCGCTCTACGGCCACTTTGCCGACAAGGAGACGCTCGTGCGCGAGCTCTGCCGGCAGGATTTCGCGAGCCTGGCCCAGCGCTTCATGGAGATCGCGCAGGTACCCGATCCGGTCGAGCGCCTGTGCCGTGCCGGGCTCGCCTACCTCGACTTCGCCAGGCACTTTCCGGAGCACTACCGGCTGATGTTCATGACCCCGCTGCCGCCGCAGCCGCCCGCGGAAGGCGAGCGCGACGACCCACAGCAGAACGCCTACGTCTTCCTGCGCAGTCTCGTCGAGGAGCTGATGAAGAACAAGGCGCTGCGAGCGGAGCTCGACGACGTCGATCTCGTGTCACAGACGATCTGGGCACTGGTGCACGGCACCGCCGCGCTCGATCTGATCCTCGACAAGAACGAGCCGTGGATGGACTTCAAGCCGCGAAACCCACGCGTCGCGGCTGCGCTCGAGCTCTGCACCTACGGTCTCTTGCGCGATCCCAAGCGCGGCTCGGCGACGCTGCAACGCGTGCTCGCCGAGAGCGCAGAGAAGCCGGCAAAACGGAGGAAATGATGGTCGATCTGGGCCTGAAAACCCTGCTTCACGACAAGGTCCGCTTCCTGATCACGGTCTCGGGCGTGGCCTTCGCCGTGACGCTGGTGCTGGTCCAGGTCGGCCTCTTCGTCGGGCTGCTCGACAACTCCACGATCACGATCCGCAAGCTCGGCGCGGATCTGTGGATCACCTCCAAGAACTCACCCAACCTCGACTTCGTCCATCAGTTCCCCGAGTCGAACCTGTACCGCGCGCGCTCCGTGCCGGGCGTCGAGCGCGCCGACAATCTGATCCTTTCGTTCATGCAGGTGTCGTTGCCGACGGGCGCGGAGGAGACCGCCGTCGTCTACGCCATGGAGGACTTCGAGCGCTGGGGTGTGCCCTGGAAGGTGAGCTCGGGCTCGCTCGACGATCTCAAGCGCGGCGCCTACATCATGTTCGACGAGTCGGCCACGAAGCGCTTCGGCGCGTTCGCGCCCGGGGACTACCGCGAGGTGATGGGCCAACGGCTCAAGATCGTGGGCACGACGCAGGAGGCCAAGAGCTTTACCACCACTCCGCTCGGCTTCATGGATTTCGAGCGCGCGCAGGAGCTCCAGCCTTCCCTGCTCGCCGGCAAGACCTCGTACATCGTGATCAAGGTCGCGCCCGGCGCTGACGTCGAGCGCGTGCGCCGGGAGCTCGCGGCGCGGCTGCCTTACAACGACGTCTACACCTCGGGCGAGTGGGCCGAACGCTCGCGCAGCTACTGGATCCAGAACACCGGCATCGGCTTCAACGCCTTCTTGACCGTGTTTCTGGGCTGCCTGGTCGGTGTCGTGGTGGTGGCGCAGACGCTCTACACCTCGACCATGGAGCACCTGAAGGAGTTCGGCACGGTCAAGGCCATCGGCGGAACGAACCTCGACATCTACCGCATGCTGGGCAAACAAGCGTCCATCGCCGCGGTGGTCGGCTTCGTGCTCGGCTATGTGCCGGCCCAGCTGCTCAAGCCGGTGATCGCGTCGGGCGGGCTCAAGCTCATCATCGTGCCCGAGCTCACTGCCGTCACCTTCGCCGGCACGCTGCTGCTCTGCCTGCTGGCCGCGTTGATTTCCTTCCGCAAGGTCGCCGGCATCGACCCGGCGCTCGTCTTCCGCAGCTGAGGAGAATGCCATGGAT
>DATLIL010000007.1:0-5296 GCA_035539475.1 Polyangiaceae bacterium | reverse complement strand
GGGCATGAGCGCGTCCACGTCCTGCAAGAACTTCACGACGCGCTCGATCTTGTCCGCGGCCTCGCCGTTGTACTCGAGCCGGGCTTTTCGCTTCAGGCCCTCGCGCTTGAACATCTCGAGCGGGTCATACGGGTCCGGCATCAGCTCGAACGTGTACTCCGGCCCCTTCGCAACCAGGTCGAGCCGCCGCGTCGCGTTCTTGAGCATGATGTTTCGGTCGCCCATCAGCGCCTTGAGGTCGGGCGCGTCGATGGCGTCGAAAGCATCCTCCGGCGGCAACATGCCCCGGTCGATGAGGTCCATGATCTGGTCCGCTCGCTGCGCCGGGGACTGCTTGAAGAAGTTCGCGCCCCACGCCTTGAGCCGATACATGTCCTCGTCGATGTGGATCTCGTCCCATTTGTGCCGCTTCAGGGTCTCGGCCGTGGTGAAGACGACCTCGTAGCCGGGAACGCGGCGCGCGAGCTCGTTCAGACACCGGATGATGTTCTTGTAGCTGTCGACGTTGAAGCGCTGCCAGGCCTTGAACTCGACCGTGTGACGCTGCGTCTCGGTGTCGGCGAGGTACGCCAAGCCCGGCTCGTGGTTGATGCCGGCGGGCTTGCGCGCGGTCATGCTCATCTCGCTCATGCCACGCTGGTCGCGCGCCCACTGCGGGATGTTCTCGACGCGGCGCAACAGGTCGGCCGGGGTAGCGCTCGGCGTGACGTGCGTGATGGCCCCCTGCGTGTTGCCCTCGACCTGCAGGATGTTGCCCAGCGCGTTGTTCAGCATGCCGGGGTTGAGCTTCGCGCCCTTGCTGAGCAGGATGAGAGGCCGCGCGTGGAGGTCCAGAATCTTCTCCATGCGCGCATTCCAGCGGTTCAGCTCGATTTGCGCGTTCGCCAGCACCTCTGGCTCGCCGCGCGACCAGAAGCTGCCCGGGACGGGGTTCGGCTTGAACCAGCTCACCGGGTAGTACTCGTGCGGCCATGGGATATCGACGATCGGCGGCGTGTCGGCGGTCTTGCTGTCGAGCGCGACGATGTGCCGGCCGTCATGGTTCGCCTTGGCCTTGTTGCCCTTCTCGCTCTCGCCGTACGCGCGCGGGTCGTTCAGGTCGACGCGGGTGCTGGGCAGGTGCCAGGCCTTCCACACGACCACCATGTCAACGACCTTGCCGGGCTCGTCGGCGCCGGCATTGCGCACGTCCTCGTATGGCGCACTCGAGGCGGACTTGACCGCGTCCTGCGCGGCCTTGTTGTCGCCCACGAACGACAGCAGCACGTCCCGAGGGATGACGTAGCGCGCGAACTGCTGCCGAGGCCGGCCGTAGCGCGCTTCCTGTCGCGGGACGAAGTACTGCCACGGCCAGACGGGCGTCGCGTCGACCCGCTTGTTCGCGTAGTCGGCCCACCACTCGACGCCGCCGCCCTCGAAGCAGAAGCCGTTGAAACAGGCCTGCCGTCCGAGGTCGCCGTCCAGCTCGAGGTCGTAGGCGATACCGTCCGCGGCCTCCTGCATCGCCTCGGCCTTCTCGCGCAGCTCCGAGTCGCCGCCCTCCGTGACGAACATCGGCCGAATCTGGTTCCGCAGCGTGTGATTGACCTTCGTGTCGACGATGGCCTGGACCACGTTGTACGAGCTCGACTCGTCCACCAGGCCAAGCACGGCCATCGGGTTGGTTGCGCCAGTCAGCGAGTGACGCGCCGAGCCCATGTAGAGCGCCAAGCAGTCCTCAGCGATGCGCATCCGCTGCTGGCCCTGCGCTGCCCATTCGGCCCGAGCGACCGACACCATGGCGGCGGCGGCTTCGACCGGGTCCTCTTCCATGTACCAAAGCGTTTGCTGGCTCATCGCTTCACTCCGGCTTGCTCAAGTGCGTGAGAACGGCAGAACTTGGCGGCGGCCGATCCACCGAAAAGGCCCTCGCGCGGCGCCTTGCAGCCCGGCGCGACGCACATGCTTTCGCCCTTCTCCTCCTCGGGCTCCTCGGGCGGGCGCTCGGTGTCGCTCTCGAACCCCTCGGCCCACTGCTTGCGCTCGCCGCGGTCGGCCGCTTCCGGCTCGAGCTCGATGTCCAAGCGCTTGACCCCGGCCAGGCGCATCTCGGCGATGAGGTAGGGAAGGCTGTTCATGAGAACGTCTCCAGGAGCCGCTCCCCTGCGTGTCGCACCGGGTTAGCCGCTCGGCTGTTCAGGAAGTCGCAGATGCGCCGCTCATCGGCGTCCATGCCGTCCCACGCCGGCTCAGGCGCAGGCGCGCTCGGCGCGTGCATCAGCGCCAGGCATAGGCTCGGGGCAAAGTCGCCGTGCCGTCCGTCGCCGGTCGTGGGCAGCAGGATTGTCCAGCTCCGCGCCGTAAGCCGCCGCTGCATGCCGAGAATGTCGGCGCGCATCGCAGCATCCGGCGGCAGTTCGATGCTCCGCTCGCTCACGTGCTTCTCGAGCAGGCGGGCGGCACTGCGCCACTCCGGCTCGCTGAAGTCGTGCTGCATCAGCGTGAGCCCAGCCTCTTCGGCTAGCTCGTAGTTCGCATCGAAGCTCGCCTGGTCAGTCCAAAGCGAGCGGACGCCGTACGGCTTGACCAGCTCGGCGATGGTCTGGAACTGCCGGCGCGGGCTGAGCGGAGCGGACTTGCTGCCCACCCACTGCTTGGCCATGACCACTTCGTGCCGTCCCTCGGCTGGCGTTCGGAGCACGGTCAGCGTCCAGGCGTTGCGGCGCGTCGCCGGGTCGATGCTGGCGACGCATTCCATGCGCTCGTCTGGCGGCAGGACCAGCGGGTCTTTCCGCGTGCACGCCTCGACGTCGATGCTGCTCAGTAGCGAATCCTCAGGGTCGGCGAACAGCGCCAGCACGTCCGTCCGGTACGCGCGCGGGTCCTGCTTCTGGAGCTGAGCGCAGAGCTCCGGCGTGAAATGGAACGGGTTCATGTCCGGCCCCTTGGCCACCATGAACAGCAGGTCCTCACCGGGCCGGCCGAACCGGTCGATGAACATGTCGTAGATGGGCCCGCGCGGCGCCCAGGGCGAGCCGAGCAGGTCGATCTGAGCGCCCGGCAGCATGCGTCCCCGAACGGCAGAGAGCGCGTCGGGCAGGTTCACGACGCCGTCTTCCTGCCCTTGCATGCGCGGCGCCTCGTCGAAGGCCACGCCGATGGACCAGCGCGAGACGAGCGAGCCGCCCGCCTTGCGGCCAGCCACCACCTTGACCTCGACGGCCTTTCCGCTCGGGTGCGCGATGTAGCAGCTATCCGCCTTCGGCTCGCCGATGACAGCAGCGCTCAGTACCGGCGACGCCATGACCGAGCCCACGAAATGCTCGAACGTCGCGTGCGCCTTGTCCATGTCCAGGCTGACGATGCTGTAGCGGGCAATCTCGCCGTCTCGTAGTCGGCTGAGGTCGCACATCTGCGTCGCGCGGAACGCCTTGCACGCGACCTTCAGCGACTTGGCCGAGCGGATGGCGGCTAGCAGCGTCACGACGGACGGCGGCACGCAGGGCAGGCTCGCTATCGCAGCAGCGCCGCCCATCGCCTCGACGACTGCTGGCACGCTGGCCAGCTCCTCGAGCGGTTCGCCGGTTTCGGCCCTCGCAATCGCACGCTGCAGGTCCGTCGCCGTCGTCAGGCGAAACCCGTCCTCGTGCGTTAGGAGAGCCTCGAGGTTCAGGAGCTGAGCCCTCCGCGCTCGAGATACCGCCGCTTCTGAGCCACGACCTCGCCCGCAACGATATCGATCATCCAGCGGACGAAGCTCTCTTGCCCGAGCGCCTGTTTCGCTAGCCGCACCTCGGGCGGGATGGGCCCGAGCGTCACATCGTAGCTCCGGCCCTCGCGGTCGATACCCATGAACACCGCACCGAAGCCACGCGGGTTGACGCCGCACGCCCCGAGCACGACTCCGTGGCTCAACAGGTGCCGGTTCGCCTCGCGCTGCACCACGGTGAAGATGGCCCGAAACTCCTCGAGCTCGGCGGGGGTGAGCGGCACGCCGTCGAGCAGCGCGCGACGGTCCCGGGCGAAGTCTTCTTCCTGTTCGATGCGCTCCAGGACGTCGTCGATTCCCGGGGTCAACACGATGCCGGCGGGGGCGTTCTTGGTTTGGGGGGTCGTCACTTGCCGCCCTTCGCCGGGATGACCTGCCCGCCCTCGGCCTTGCTGTGCGGCACCCAGGCCACGACGTCGCCGCGCGTGATGAGCAGGCCGAGCGGGGTCACCTCGATGCTGTCGACGTACTGACCGGTCCGGGGCGCCTTCGGGTCGTCCGGCACGATGAGCACCGACACGGTGTCCCCGCCGAAAACCGCCGTGTTGTTCGCGAATACGACTTTGCTGAGCCTCATCCTGTTGCCTTTCCGCCCTTGAAGATGGCGAGGTCGACCAAGGCCGCCCGCTTCTGCTGTTTCTCGTCGAGCTGCACCCAGAGGGATTGCAGCGTCTCGGCCACGCTCTTGATCGTCGCCCCATCCGGGTTCGGCACTTCGTCGCCGTGCTTGTTCAGGTAGTGCCTGTCGGCGGCGTCGCAGTACGTCACCCAGAGCAGTTTCAGCAGCTCGGCTCGGCGCTCCTCGGGCGGAAGCTTGTCCACCTCGTCGAAAGCCCTCAGAACGTCGCCGTTTCGCGCAACACGCGCGCGCGTACGCGCGCGGGCTGGCGGCTTCGGCGTTTCGCGGCGGCTCATGAGGCGCTCCAATACTTTAGCAGCCGCTCTAATAGATTGGAACTATCACGCGCGCGAAGTTGACTCATGGCAGCGATACTCCTTGACGCCATACGTGACTTTCTCCCTTATCAATCCCTACAGAGCGGAACTCTCCCGGGTCTTTCACGTGCCACTCCACGGGATAGGCTCCACGAGCACGACGTCATCGCACTCAAGAATCCCCCTCGGCCCTCCCGGCAGTTCCTGGAACGCCGTGTCGACGAACGACGAGCGAGCAGCGACGGCGACGAACTCGGCCGCGAGGAAGAGCCTCCCGTCCGGGTGCTTGACCGCCCACGGTCTGCGCGGCTCCTGACTCGCCCCGACCGCTGAAAACCAGACGCGCCAGGGGGTCATTGGACGGCCCCGCGGTCAGTGCCTACCATGTGGGCATGAGGCGCATTCTTCTTGTGGCACTGATGGCCTGGGCTTGCGACGACGATTGGGACGGGCCGGACCCGATCACCTACACGCCACCGGGAGCGTCTGGCGATGGCGGCGCCGGGCTCGATGGGTCGGCTGGGGCGTCTGGGGGCGCCGCTGGCGAGCCGGCAAGTGGGGACGCTGGCGAGGGTGGCTCCGATGCTGCCGACGCGGGAGCGGGCGGAGAGA
>DATLIL010000006.1:0-4087 GCA_035539475.1 Polyangiaceae bacterium | reverse complement strand
GTGTCGAGCAGCTCATCATCCCGATCGCGTCGAGTGCGCTCGTGCGCGCGGCCAAGCCGGTGCCCGAGCTGCTCGAGCGCTGGGGTTTCTCGGCCACGCGCCAGGAGGCGATGGCGTACCTGTGGGCGAGCGACGCGCCCGAGTGGACCGTGCGGTTCTTCTTCACGTCGAACGGCGCGGTAGTCGAGGATCCCGCCACCGGCTCGGCGTGTGCCAACCTCGGTGGCTGGATGATCGCGACCGGCCGCGCGCTCCCGATCGAGGCGACGCTGCGCCAGGGCGACGCCGTCTCGCGTCCCTCGCGGCTCGGCCTACGCGTCGAGGCCGACAGTGGCATCTGCGTCACAGGCGCGGTCATCGAGCTCGGCAGCGGCGTCATCGGCTAGCACTCGCGGATCTTCACCGAAGTGGGCGGTGTCCGACGGCGCGCCAACCTGTCGAGCTCCGTGCTGAAGTAGATCTCCCAGCTCTGCGCCAGCATCTGGAGACCCTGCGCGGCCTCTGCTCGTGCGGAAGAGCCTTCGCGTACGCCGTACCCCTCGAGGAGATTGTAGAGGTCTTCAGCGAGGCTGAACGCAGCGAAGCGGACCTGCTGATCGAAGAAGAACGCCCCTTGCTCGTGGTCCATCGACTTGCGATGCAAGCCAGGGAAGCGAACCGTGTATCTCCTCGCACCTCAACAGCGATCTGCCGAACGTGAACCGGATCAAGCTGGTCAAGAACACGCAGAGCTGCACGCCGACCACGTGCTCGGCCGCCGGCAAGAACTGCGGCTCGATCGCCAACGGCTGCGGCGGCACGCTGAGCTGCGGCAGCTGCAGCGCCGCACAGAGCTGCGGCGGTGGCCTTCGACCCGGCCAACTGGGCCACGTTCACGACGGGCGCGCAGGTCTCGCGCAACGGGGCGAACTACACCTGCGCCAACGCCAACTGCGCCAACGCGCACACGGGTAACCCCTCGTGTTACCCCGGAGCGAGCGGCTGCCCCTGGGGCACCGTCTGGAACAGCAACGGCGCGTGCCAGTGAGTCGATGATCTCAATCGAACACGTGCCGCAGGATCAGATCCTTGACGGCGATCGCCGGCAGTGAGCCCGACGGCAAGAGCTCCGGCATCGAGCTCATGATGAGCGGACCCTGCTCTTCGCGGTCGGTGATGCGACCGTGGGAGCCCTTGACCAGCTTGGCGTCGAGCGAGATCACGTCGAGCAGATTGCGGAAGCCGAGCGAGCGCGCGATGAGCTTGCGGCCGACGGTGAGCTTGGGCGCGAGGAGTTTGGGATCGAGGAACAGCTCGACCGGGTCGTAGCCGGGCTTGGCGTGGATATCGACCGTGCGAGCGTAGTCGGGAGCGCGCGCGTCATCGAGCCAGAAGTAGTAGCTGAACCAGCGATCGGCACGCGAGATCAGCACGAGCTCACCCGAGCGCGGATGATCGAGGCCGTGCTCGCGCTTCCCAGTGGCGTCCCAGACTTGCTCGACGCCGTCGAGCTTCTCGCAGAGCTCGCGGACGCGCGGTAGGTCGGCGGCATCGCGCACGTAGACGTGAGCCACCTGGTGATCGGCCACGGCGAAGGCGCGGCTCGCCCCGGCGTCGAGCTGCTCGAGCCCGAGCTCCTCGCGCACGCGCAAGAGCCCGGCCTCGCGCAGCGCGCGGTTGACGTGAATGGCGTCGTCGACCTTCGTGATGCCGTACTCGGAGAGCACGATCACGCGCATCTTGTTGTGCTTGGCGAAGTCGAACAGCTCGCTGCAGAGCTCGTCGACCTCGGTCAGCGCCTTGTTGATGCGCGGATCTTCCGGGCCGAAGCGCTGCAGGTCGTAGTCGAGGTGCGGCAGGTAGACGAGCGTCAGGGTGGGGGAACGCTTGTCGATCACGCGCATGGCCGAGCGTGCGATCCAGCGCGACGAGACGATGCCGGCGCGCGGCCCCCAGAAGTCGAACAGCGGGAACTCGCCGAGCTCGGCCGTGAGCTCGCCGCGGAGCTCCGGCGGATCGCTGTACACGTCGGGGATCTTGCGCCCGTCGGCGGTGTACATCGGCCGCGGCGTGAGCGAGATGTCCGCGCTGGAGTACATGTTGTACCACCAGAAGAGCTTGGCCGAGGTGAAGCTCGGATCGCGGCGCTTGGCGGCGTCCCAGATCTTTTCGCCGCCGACGAGGTGGTTGGACTGTCGCCACAGCCAGACCTGCGCCAGATCGCGGAAGTACCAGCCGTTACCGACGATGCCGTGCTCGCTCGGCATCAAGCCGGTCACCATCGTCGACTGCACAGAGCAGGTCACCGCGGGCGTGATCGTCCGCAGCGGACGCAGCGCGTGCTCATCGCGGAAGCGGGCCAGCGCCGGCGTGTGCTGGCCGACGAGCTCCGGCGTGAGCCCGACGACGTTCAGAACCAGCGTGGGCGTCATGAATCGGTGCGAGGAGCCTGCCCGCGCAGCACCGAGTTGCCCTCGAACAGACGGCGCTGATCGACGTCGAGCGGACGCTCGAGCTCGGCCGGATCGAAGCGCTTGCTCTGCGCGAAGAAGGCGATCGGATTCTTCCAGCAAATGGTCTCGATCGAGGCCTCGGCGATGCCTGCCTCGCGCATCGCCTGCGCCGTCTTCGGTACCTTGAGCGGATCGCTCACGCCCCAGTCCGCCGCCGAATTGACGATGATGCGCTCGGAGCCGAAGCGCTGCACCAGCGTGACCATGCGCGCCTCGTCCATCTTGGTCTTGGGGTAGATCGAGTGACCAGCCCAGCAGCCCGAGTCGAGCGTCGCCTGCAACGTCTCTTCGTTGTTGTGGTCGATCAGGGTGAGCTCCGGCGGAAAGCCGGCTTCCTTGATCACGGCGATCGTGCGCTCGGTGCCCCGCTTCTTGTCGCGGTGGGGTGTGTGGATCAGGATCGGCAGCCCGGCTTCGCGCGCGAGCTCGATCTGCCGCTGGAAGACCTTTTCTTCCGCCGGGCTCACGTCGTCGTAGCCGATCTCGCCGACCGCAACGACGCCGTCCTTCTCGACGTAGAGCTCCAGCAGCTCGAGGACGCCGTCTGCCACGGCATCGTTGTTCGCCTCCTTGGGGTTGAGGCCCATGGTGCAGAAGTGGCGGATGCCGAACTGGCTGGCGCGGAAGCGCTCCCAGCCGAGCAGCGAGAGAAAGTAGTCCTCGAAGGTGCCCACGTGCGTGCGCGGCTGCCCGAGCCAGAACGCCGGCTCGACGATGGCCGCGATGCCCGCGTCCGCCATCGCCTGGTAGTCGTCCGTGGTGCGCGAGGTCATGTGAATGTGGGGGTCGAAGAGCTTCACGTGCGGACTCCTTTGGGCGGGCGATCAATAACTCACGATGTAGCTGGCGTCTTCAGGTACTGGCCGCCCCGCGGCGCGGCGCTCGCTGGTGTAGTCGGTGGCCATGCGCTTGAGCTCCGGCGTGATGCGGGGCTCCAGGCCTTCGATGCGTCGCACCGAGACCTCCATGAAGATCGCCTTCATGACCGCCTGGTTGAAGCCGAGCTCGGGAAAATACGCAGCCAGGTAGGGGTTCTCGCAGACGAGGGCCTCGAACACGTCCTTGGCGTTGGTACGGCACGCTTGCAGTCCCGTCTGCACGAAGCGCTCGGGCTCCGGTAAGAGACCGAGCGTCCGCAGCACGCTGACCTGTTCGCCGATCTCGCCCGCCTCGAACAGCTTGAGCACGGTGGTGGCGTGCTCCCCCGCGGGTAAGAGCTCGAGCGCGCGCAGCACGAGCGCCGCTCGCACGTAGTCGACGAGCGTCCAGTGCGGCCGGACCAGCGACGCCAGCGCTGGAGGCGCCTCGACCGGTTCGCTGGCGCGAGCTCCCAGCCGGCGCGGAGCGCTGGCCAGCGCGGCCCGAAAGCTCATGCCGAGCGGTGCGCTCGCGTTCGCCCAGGCGCGCTCGAACCAGCTGCTGCACTCCGGACAGCGTTGACGAACGAGCTCAGCGAGAACGGTCGCGCGGTCGGACATGGCGTCCGAACTCTACACCAACGCGGTGTCAGAGCCAGGTCCACCAGGCCCGGTCGTTCGTCATGCGCACCTGCACCGACGGCGAGCTACCCGTGAAAGGCTGGATCGTGGCGCTGC
>DATLIL010000005.1:0-5307 GCA_035539475.1 Polyangiaceae bacterium | reverse complement strand
CGTTCTAAGTGTTGGAAAAGACGTAAGAAAATGCCTGGCACGAAGGCTGCTCTAGGGGAACGGCAGAAGCCAAGGAGCTTACGTCATGTTGTCGCAATACGAGTTCGAGCCCAGTTCCGAGGTCCAGAGCCAGGTCATGCGCACGGCGCGCCCCCAGAGCCGGACGGTGCGCTGCTTTCATGGCTGTGACGAGACCACGCTGCTGGAGGGCCTGCTCGGCGACGACGCGAACGCCTGGCGTGAGTTCAATGTTCGCTACGCGCGGCTGATCTACGCCTGCATCGGCCGCATCACGGCGCGCTTCGGCGGTGTGGTCCGAGCCGACGCCGTCAACGACATCTACTCGATGCTCTGCGTGCAGCTGCTCTCGAACGACAAGGTAAAGCTCCGCACCTTCGAGCCTGGCCGTGGCAGCAAGCTCGGAACCTGGCTGGGCCTCTTGGCTACGCACACCGCGTACGACTACCTGCGCAGCGTGCGGCGCATTCCCCGCCACGCCGACCTGACCGAGGCCGAGCAGCTGTCCAGCGATACGCCGGACCCGTCGGAGGAGACCCTGGTGCGTGAACGCGCCCAGATCGCGTCCGAGGTTCTGGCAAGCTTCTCGGATAAGGACCGCGAGTTCGCGCGCCTCTACTACGGCGAGGGCCTGACGCCCGAGGACGTGGCCCGCCGGATGCGCATCAGCATCAAGACCGTGTACTCGAAGAAGCACAAGATCCAGCGCCGCCTGGAAACTCTGCTGGCCGAGCCGCACCTGGCCGCGTGATCGGCCTCTAGGCCGAGCAGCTCGCTGCGCGGCTGTGCTAAACGGGCCTCGTGCGTCATCGGGCTCGGCTCGTCGTGCTGCTGGCAGGACTCGCCAGCGCGGGCTGCGGCGGGCAGCCACCAGCGGCTGGTCCCCAGCGCGAGCAGGGCGCGGCGCAGCTGTCGCGGCGCACCGCTGATGATCGGCCACCGCTCGAGCTCGTGGAGCGGCGCGGCGATCCGCGGCCGGCCATGGCGTTCGCCGTGGCTCATGACCTGGGCTCGGTCGCCTCTGTTGCGATCGCGGCCGTGATCGAAATGCGACTTCGAGCGCGCGGGTACGTCGACGTGCGTACCAGGCCGCACGGACTTGGACTCACGGTGGAGGTGTTGCCGAGCTCAGCTGCCCAGGCTCGCGCCTTCGTGGCCGACGTGCGAGCCGCTCTGGCGGAGCCGCTCGCAGCGCGAGAGGCAGGGGCGGCTACTCTGAAACAGGGGCTGCTCGGGCTGCAGGCACAGAGCTGGCTCGGGCAGGGCGACGCTCTGGTCGGCGCCTGCAGCGGTGAGCTCGGTGTCGACGCGAACGCGGCGCTGCCGGACCCGGACAGCGAGGCCGGCCGAGGACTGATCAACACCTGGCTGTCGCGTGTCTTTGCCGCGGAGGGTGCGGCCTTTGCGGCGGTGGGCGCGGAGCCCTGGTTGAGTCAAGCCGCCGAGGCGCTGGAGGAGAGCCAGGATTGGCCGCATCGGGATCCGCCGGCTGACGTCTGGCCCACGAGCGACACGCTCAGCGTCGACTTCATCCCGGATGGGGCGCGGCGTCTCTCCGTGGCCGTGCGTGTGGCTGACGGCGCCGCGGCGCTGCTCGCCGCCGAGCAGCTCGGCAAAGCTACGTCGCCCCTCGGGCTGCGCATCACCGCCCTGGCATCGAACCTGCGCGTCGAGCGTGCCTCCGCCACGCTCAGGCCCCGTGGCGCTTGCTTGCGCGTCGACGTCAGCGGTCCTCGCGCCGACCCGGGACCAGATGGCGATCTCGTGGCCAAGGCTCTGCTGATCACGCGCGAGGAGATCGATCTCAGCCTGGCAGCGTCCGCGGGCCGCTGGCTGCCAGACGGCGTCACGCGTGCGGCCGATCCGCGCGAGGCCGCCGCCGTGGCCGCGTGGCGCGCACTTTCCGTGCTCGAAGCTCCCGACAAGCCACGCGGCAGCGCGGCCTACATTGCTCATCAAACCGAGCGTGAGAGCCTGAAGCTTGCCGCCGCCGTCGAGGCCCAGCAGCGGCGGTGGGCCAAGCCCAGCCTGGAGCTCTCGAGCCGCGACGAGTCCGGCCAGGGCGAGTTCTGGATGCTGGCCGCGAGCGCGTGCGGCACGCTGGGCGAGACTGCGAGCGACGCGGGGCGGCGGGCGCTCTTCGTGCGCGCGCTGGCGCGCGAAGCTTCTGGCGCGAGTGACGTGGAGCTCGAGCCGTGGATCAGCAGTGACGGCGTCGGGCTGTTGGCGCACGCGAGCCGACGCGATCCAGCGGAGAGCGCCACGGCGCTTGCCCGCCGTGTCGGGACGGCGCTCGGCCGCGCCCTGCTCTCCGTGAGCCCCTCGGGCGCCACCATCGCCGGGGCCCGAGCGGGGCTGCTGGAGGAGCTCGGTGGCGAGCCTCGCGTCGGCTACT
The DNA here is from genome assembly GCA_035539475.1 of Polyangiaceae bacterium. Lineage (GTDB taxonomy): Bacteria > Myxococcota_A > Polyangia > Polyangiales > Polyangiaceae > PMG-095. The sequence continues at coordinate 2,894 of DATLIL010000005.1, read as the reverse complement.
GGCTCGCGCTCGATACGCTGAGCCCGGGGCGACCCTCCTGGATCGAGCCTCGTGGCACCTTCAATTCACTGAGCGACGGTGGCCGCGGCAACGTGGAGCTCGAACGTCGCAGCTTGCTGGTCGAGCCGCTCAAGGTGGCGGTGCTCAGCAACGCCGGCGTCCCTCAAGCCGCACAGGCGCAGAATGCCCTCGAGCGCTGGTTGAAGGCCCAGCGCTCCGAGCTCGTGCGTTGTCCCGAACCTGGTCGGCAAACTCCGCGCGGCGGTGAGTTCACGCTCGAGCGCTCTGCCAGCGGTGAGCCCGAAGGGGCCTACCTGGCGGTGGCGCTGCCGAGTCTGGCACCGGCGTCTCGAAACGCGGTCGAGGCCACCGTTTTTCTGCTCAATCGTTCCGGCGGATGGCTCGAGCAGGCGCTCGTCAATCTCACGGCGCGCGCGCAGGCACGCTTCATCGGCGGCGCCGCGGCGGCGGGCATCGTCGTGCGCATCGCGGCCGACGAGGCCAGCGAAACAGCGGCCGTCGCCCAGGTGCGCGGCCTTCTGGCGCGCCTCGCTCGCGGTTCAGTGACCGCGGAAGAGCTCGCGCTGGCCAACCGTGAGCTCGGGCAAGCCGAGCTCGCGAGCAGCCTGGACCCGCGCCGGCGAATCGTCGAGCTCTGGCGCGGCTCCGGCCAGGCGGCAGCGCTGGACCTCGCCAGTCTGCGCGCCTTTCACGCTCGTCTGGGCAGCGCCTCGCAGGCCGTCGTCTACGTCAAAGCCCGCCCCTAGCTGATTCCCCGGGCCCGTGATAGCGGAGGGGCCCCATGGCCGAACGCCAGTCCGTCCTGATCCTCGACTACGGGTCGCAGTACACGCAGCTCATCGCTCGCCGCATCCGCGAGTGCCACGTCTACTGTGAGATCCACCCCGGCACGCTCTCGCTCGAGGCGATCCGGGCGCTGAAGCCCAAGGCCATCATCCTGAGCGGTGGTCCGCAGAGCGTCTACGACAAGGATTCGCCCAAGAGCGACCCCGGAGTATTCGACCTCGGCGTGCCGGTGCTCGGCATCTGCTACGGCGAGCAGCTGATGGCGCATCAGCTGGGCGGCAAGGTGGAGCCGAGCAGCGAGCGTGAGTACGGCCCTGCCAAGCTCGCGGTCGAGAAGCCGCTCGGCATCTTCGCGCCGTTCGACGGCGAGGAGCTCAGCGTCTGGATGAGCCACGGTGACAAGCTCACGGCGCTGCCGCCCGGGTTCGTGGCGCTGGGTAAGAGCCCGAGCGCGCCACTGGCCGCCATCGCGAACCCGGATCGCAAGCTCTACGGCATCCAGTTTCACCCCGAGGTCGCCCACACGCCGCGCGGCATCGAGCTCTTGCGCGCCTTCCTGTTCGAGGTCTCGGGGCTCGAGCCGAGCTGGACGCCAGGCTCGTTCGTCGACGAGGCCGTCGCGGCGATCCAGGCCAAAGTCGCCCCCGACGAGCGCGCCATCTGCGGGCTGAGCGGCGGCGTCGATTCCTCTGTGGCGGCGGTGCTCTGCCACCGAGCTCTGGGCGATCGCCTGGTCTGCATCTTCGTGGACAACGGCCTGTTGCGTGAGGGTGAGTTCGAGAGCGTGGTGCACAACATGCGCCAGAGCTTCCACCTCAACCTGGTGCCGGTCGACGCGCGCGCCACCTTCTTGCGCGAGCTCGCGGGCGTGACCGACCCGGAGCAGAAGCGCAAGATCATCGGTCGCGTCTTCATCGAGGTCTTCGAGGAGCACGCCGCGCGCGTCGAGAACGCGAAGTACCTGGTGCAGGGGACGCTCTACCCCGATGTGATCGAGAGCGTCAGCGTCCGCGGCCCGAGCGCGGTGATCAAGAGTCACCACAACGTGGGCGGCCTGCCGGAGCGCATGAAGCTCAAGCTGATCGAGCCGCTGCGCGAGCTGTTCAAGGACGAAGTGCGCGCCGCCGGCGAGGCCATGGGCATGCCGCACGACGTGCTCTGGCGGCATCCGTTTCCCGGCCCGGGCCTGGCCGTGCGCTGCCTGGGCGATCTCAGCGAGCCGCGCCTCGCGGCGCTGCGCAAGGCCGACAAGATCGTCGACGAGGAGATCCGCGCGGCGGACCTGTACTCGACGGTGTGGCAGGTCTTTGCCGTGCTCCTGCCGGTGCGCAGCGTGGGCGTGATGGGCGACGACCGCACGTACGAGGAGACCTGCGTGATCCGCGCGGTCACCTCGAGTGACGGCATGACGGCCGACTGGGCGCGCCTTCCGTACGAGGTGCTGGCGCGCATGAGCAGCCGCATCATCAACGAGGTCAAGGGCATCAACCGCGTGGCCTACGACATCAGCTCGAAACCGCCGGCCACCATCGAGTGGGAATAGTGAAAGCGCCGGGCCGCGTTCGCTTCGTCACTTATTTCACGCCGACGCTGGCGATCGTCGCGGCCCTGATGCTGTGCGCGGTGATCGCGCTCTCGCTCGTGACCGGCTGTGGTCCCGCACCGACACCGTCCGTATCACTCAAGCTCATCCGACCGGCCGCCGCACCGCGTGACGCCTCCGTCAAGATCGACGAGGAGTACGTCGGTCCGCTCGGGGTCGTGGCGGCGCGCGGCGTGCGTCTGCCGATCGGCGAGCACCGCATCACCGTCGAGAAGGAAGGCTATTTCCCCTGGGATCGCCTGGTCGTCTCCGACCGCGACGACATCAAGCTCGACGTCGAGCTCGTGCCGATCCCGGACTAGCCTACTGCAGCGGATAGCCGCGCCAGAGCCAGAGTAGCGCGTCGGGCAGGGTTTGCGCGACGACGCCGCCGTCGAGATGGCCGGCGCCTTCCGCGAAATCGAAGTGGTAGTGGTAGCCCTTCGCCGCGAGTGACGCTGCCATGCGCTGATTCGCCAGCGGGAAGTCGCGGTAGGTATCCGGG
>DATLIL010000004.1:0-12708 GCA_035539475.1 Polyangiaceae bacterium | reverse complement strand
CTCTTACCCCACCGTTTCACCCTTACCCGAGGCGCGTTAACGACTCGGGCGGTTTCGCGTTTTCTGTGGCACTTTCCTCGAGGTTTCCCTCACCGGGCGTTACCCGGCATCCTGCCCTGCGGAGCCCGGACTTTCCTCCCGGCACCAAAAGGTGCCGAGCGATTGCCTGAGCCGCTGCGACGGACCCAAAGGTAGCACAAGCGAGCGTTCAAGTTTTGGGGTCGGGGCCCCAAAACCGGGGGTGGGGCCCCGCGCGATTCATTCGCGCGGGTGTGGGGGCTGCGCCCCCGACGAACAGATGGACGCGCGCGCTAGCCACCAGAGACGGGCGGGATGAGCGCGAGCGTGTCGCCGTCGCTGATGGGCTCGCCGGGGGCGGCGAAGCTCTCGTTGAGCGCTGCGCGCACGCTGCCCAGGCGGCCCCTGAGCTCTGGCCGGACCTGCTCCAAGAAGCGGAGGGCCTGACCGACGTTGTCGATGCCGGCCGGCAGCTCCACCCACTCCTCGCTCCGAGCCGTCAGGTCGCGCAGGGCAGCAAAGTAAAGAACCAGCACTTTTCCCATGATTAAGCGACTGTTTGCAGCGTAGCAGACGCACCAGAGCGCTGCCGGCGAAAGCCGTGGTACAAGGCGGGTCTCGCTTTGCGGAGGTAAAGGCCAAATGACGGAGCAGAAGAATCGCCTCGGCCGTGACGTGTTCATCGCCCTCGCCGCCGTGGGTTGGGCGGACGGCAAGCTGGACCAGGAAGAGGCGGACGCGATTGTGCGCACGGCGCTGGAGGAGGGGCTCGAGCTCGACGAGATCGCCGAGATCGAGGAGGCCACCAAGCACCCCACCGACGTTGGCGTGATCGACCGCAAGAACCTGTCCAAGGAAGACCGGCTGTTCGTCTACGGTGTGGCCGCCTGGATCGCCCGCATGGACGGCGTGGTCACCGACAACGAGGGCAGCGTTCTCCTCAAGCTCGGCGAGATGCTGAAAGTTCCGCCACGCCCCCGCGAAATCGTCGACACGATCGTGCAAGAAGTCACCACCATGAGTGATGACGTCAGGCCGGCGCGCTACGATCTCCTGGCGCTTCGGCGTATCATCGGTGAGCGCCTGCGCGCAGCCCAGGCCAAGCGCGACGGCGACGGCGACGACGACTGACACGACTAATGACGGCTCACGCACCTCACCTCGAACCGCTGCTACGTGACAAACCGGATCTGAGGGGGGCTGTACTGCTCGTGACGGGCGGTACCGGCTCCTTCGGTCAGGCCTTCGTCCGCCACCTGCTCAGCGAGTACGACCCCGGCAAGATCATCGTCTTCTCACGCGACGAGCAGAAGCACTACGCCATGCAGTCGGCCTTGCCCGACAAGCGGCTGCGCTTCTTCGTCGGCGACATCCGCGACCGCGATCGCCTGATGCGCGCGCTGATGGGCGTGGACATCGTGATCCACGCCGCGGCCATGAAGCACGTGCCGATCGCGGAGTACAACCCGATCGAGGCCATCCGCACCAACATCGACGGCGCGGCCAACCTGATCGACGCCGCGCTCGAGCGCGGTGTCTCGCGCTTCGTGGCGCTCAGCACCGACAAGGCGGTGAGCCCGGTCAACCTGTACGGCGCCACCAAGCTGTGCATGGAAAAGCTGCTCGTGGCGGCCAACTCCTACGGCGCCAAGAAGACTCGCTTCGACCTCGTGCGCTACGGCAACGTCGTCGGCAGCGCCGGCAGCGTCGTGCCGCTGTTCCGCAAGCTGCGCCAGCAGGGCAAGCTGACCATCACCGATCCGAGCATGACGCGCTTCTGGATCGGCATGGATCGCGCGGTCGACCTGGTGCTGCTCGCACTCAAGGAGGGCAACGGCGGCGAGGTCTTCATCCCCAAGCTGCCGGCCTGCCGCGTCGACGTCCTGGCCGAGGCCATGGCGCCGGGCGTGCCCCGCGAGGTCGTCGGCATCCGCCCCGGCGAAAAGATCCACGAGACGCTGATCACCGCCGACGAGGCGCGCAACGTCGTGGAGTACAACCAGCACTTCGTGATCGAGCCGAGCTTCCCCTGGTGGGGTGGCTCGCACCGCGCCGACGGCAAGGCCGTGCCTGCCGGCTTCCAGTACTCGAGCGACGTGGCCCAGCAGCTGAACGTCGCAGAGACCCGATCGCTGCTCGAGCGCCTCGGAATGCTGAGCTAGGTCCGCCCCGCCGTCTTGAACGCCAGCTCGCGCACCTCCTCGGAGGCAGCGGTGAGCGAGCGTACGCCGGCGCGCGCCGCTCCGGGGTGGTTCGCGCACAGCCAGGTCGCTGCGGACGTGGTGCCGCTGAAGAACTCCATGGGGAAGGGCGGGCGTGCGAGGAGCGACAGGCCGCTCATGATCGGTCGTGCGATCCACGACAGGCCCCCCTGCAGCGCCGTCGCGTAGATGACGATGTTGGTCGAATAGACCCCCAGGAGCTCGACGATCTTCTTGCGCGCCTCCAGCGTGGGCGGGCGCGTGTTGGCTTCGACGATGGCCAGATAGGCGAAGGTCGGCATTCGTTCGAGCACCTTCGCGAACGCCATCTGCACCCCTTCGAGCGCCTCGAGTGATGCCTCTGCCGGCCAGACCGCGATCACCACCGAACTCAACAACCCGACGGTTATCGCGGGCGTCGTCACCAGCACCTCGACCTCCCGCGGGACCACGCTCGACGTGTCGGCGGACCGCGCGGATGGCGGTGGCTGGGACGGTCGTTGCACGGGCTCGGCGGCGTCGCCGCGACCGAGGAGTACCTGCAGGCGGCGCATCGCGATCTGGAGTCGCTTGCGGACGGTCTTTCGATCGTGCTCGACCAGCTCAGCCACGTCGACGAGCGGAAGGTTCCCCGAATGGAGTGCGATCAGATCGCGCGATTCGTCGTCGAGCTTTCCGAGCGCGTGATGCAGGCGCTCCTCGTCCTCCACCTGTGGGTCGAGCCCCAGGGCCTCGTCTGCGTCCGCGCTGGTCAGGTTCTGCGGCGGGCCGACGTAGACCTCCCGGCGCCGGTGGGCCCGCCGGCGATACCCGGCTGCGACCCGACGACAGATCTCGCGCAGCCAGAGATCGGGGTGGGCGACCTGTTCGAGCTGGTCCTGCCGGCTGTGGACGACCAGGAAGACCTCCTGGGTCACGTCGTCGAGGTCTGCCGGCGGCACGCCCAGAGCGCGTAGGCAGCGACGGACGTAGGTCGCGTGCGCCGCGTAGAGCTCTTCGAGGTGCGTTTCTCGCTTAGGTGAATTCACCGATCGCCGATGGGTTGGTCGGCTGCGGGGCCGAGGGCCCCCGAAATACTGTGGACGGACTGCTCGGGCAAGCCGCGCCTCCTTTTTCGCTCCCCATGCAGACGATTTCTTCCCCATTCAGCCGTCTCGCAGGCACTCGGAAAGGGGGCAGGGGGTGGCCCAGCCGTCCGCGATCTGGCTCAGATCGAGACGGGAAGGCCGGAGGTGCAGCCGCGAGGCGGTGCTCAGATCATGTCGAAGCCGAGGCGGAGCGTCAGAGTCGGGAGCACGCCCCACTTCTCGATCTCCTCGTCCGCGCTTTGAGCGATGCGCTTGGCCAGGTCCGGATCGAGGCCGGCTCCCGAGAGCTCGGTGTGCGAGCTCATGACGCCGCTCAGGCCGAGGCCGCCGGCCAGGGTGAAGTGCTGCCCGACCCAGGTCTGATAACCGATCTCGAGTAGCCAGGCGTCGATGCTGGTGCTGGCGTTGTAGTCGCCCGGGGTGACCCCGCGCAGCGTGGAGCCGTCGATCGAGCCTTCGAGCGAGAGGTTGGTGAAGCCGGCGTCGAAGTAGAGGCCGAGATCGCGGAATGGTCGAATGCCCGCCTGCAGGCGCAGCGTGCGCCCGCTCTGCAAACCCTCGCGCAACACCGTCGCGGTGTTGTTGCCGGCACCGGCCGAGTCGGCCAGCGATTGCGTCAGGAAGTCGCGATAGGGCGTCGGTACCCAGCCGTAGCCGGTGGACAGGCGCAAGCCGAAAGGAAACTCGACGCCCGCCTGGATGCCCATGTCGAGCGGTACGCGCGTGAACGCTTCTACCGCCACCATCCACTCTTCGGAAGTCTTGGCATCTTCCGTTGTCTTGTCTTCTTCGACGCGTGCATCACGGCGCCGCACCGGTTGCTGTGCGACCGCCGGCGGCGAGAGCAGGAGCGGAGCGGTCGGTTGCGCTGCGGGGCCCGGAAAAGCGGGCGGCAGCGGCGCCACTGGCGGCGGCGGAGGAGCTTGTGGTGCAGCGCTCGGAACCGGTTCGAGCGACGGTAGCGTCGCGAGCCCGACGGGCGCAGGCGGTGGCGGAGGTGCTGGTGCAGCTGCGGGTGGCGTCGGCGCGGATGGCGCAGCAGCCGGCGGCGAAGGTGCCTCTCCAGGGAGCGGTGGGAACGCAGCTACCGAGCCTGGCTCGGTGGCTAGAGCTTGCGCTGGCAATAGCCCCAGCAGCAGAGCGGTCATCCCAGCTCGTCCCATGCGCATGGGCTAGGATGTCACCGTTCGTGTCGCGCGTCACGCAGACCCTGTCAGGTCGCACGAGCGCATGCCCACCCTGTCTCACCTTTCCGTTCGCGCGCGAAAGGCGAAGGCGTGACTCGTCCGCAGATCAGCGCAGAAATGCGTCGAGCGGCTCGGGCGAAAGCTCGCGCACCGCTCGAGCCAGGGCCTCGGGTGCGGGCGCTGCGTGCGGGGGCGGACTATCCAGCTGAAAGAGCTTTCCTGCGGCCTTTCCGGCCACGCGCTCGAGCCTGCGACCGAGCCAAACTCGTGGCGTGGTGGCGACGCTCTGCCGGCAGCGATAGCGCTCCGGATCGGCGTCACACTCGGCGACGATGTCCGCCAGTCGTTCGAGGCAGCGGCCGTCGCGGTGCTGGTACCACTGCTCGAAGAGCGACCAATCGTAGGTCAGCGTCGGGTCGGGCAGCGCTCGAATCACGTTCACCACCTCGTCCTCAGTGGTGAACGTCGGCAAGATCTTGTTCACGTCGTATTCGAACGGGCCCGAGAACGGAAACGGTTCGTAGCTCACCACCGGTCGTCCCGCGACCATGGCCTCCATCGCCGACGTGCTGTTCCAGACGATGGTCAGGGCTGCCTCGCAGATCCAGTTGGCGATGTCGTATTCGGCGATCGCGTGCAGGTTCTTGCGCGTGCGCGTCTCGCCTTCGTAGAGAGCCTTCGATTCGTAGCCGGCGGGGTGCACGCGGAGCACGAACTCGATGTCCGGAAACGTGTCGGCCAGGCGCCGCACCATGGTCGTGAAGGCGTCGCGCGCCTTGGCGAATCCGGCCACGAACTCGTCCGTGAGCGCGTACTTTCTGGCCACGAGCTGCGCGCGCAACTGCGGCGAGATGTAGGCCATGTTGAAGTTGTAGGGCACGAGCACCCACGGCTTGTCGGCGTCGAGCCCGTAGCGCCGGCTGAGCTGCTGCCGGCCGAGCAAGAGCTCGCGGTGGTGGTAGATGTCGAAGCGCGGGTGCCCGGTCACCCGGATGCGCTCGCGTGGAATGCCGTGCTCGAGCAGCAGCGTCTCGAAGCGCGGGCCCCAGGCGCAGTGCAAGAGCTCCTCGCGAGCGAAGGCGCCGTCCGGCAGCAGGTAGCCGCGGCCGCAGCGGAAGTGCATCTGCTCGTAAGCCAGGTTCACCAGCCACGCGCCCTTGAGCTCGCGGCGGGTGAGGTAGCGATCGCGGATCAGGTCGTCGTAGTAGAACGGCAGAAAGACGACCTCTTTCGCGTCGAGCGCTGCGCTGCCGAGCGCCGAGACGTGCTCCAGCACCGTCTTGAAGCCGCGTCGGCGCAAGACGTTGAGCGCCACCACGGCGGCGAGCATCTCGCGGTGTGTGTGCTCCCAGGCGATGCGTGCGGTGGTCATCGATTTTGCAGGTCGATCTCGTAGCGCAAAGCCACGATCTCGCCGATCGGTTCCTCGGCGCGGAGCTCGTAGCCGGCCCGCTGGAATGCGCGCTGGCTGGCGGCGTTCTCCGGGCGGATGCGCGCGATCAGCCGGCGGATGCCGCGCCGCGCTGCCTCGGTCGAGGCCAGCTCGAGCACCGCTCGGCCCAGGCCCTGGCCGCGGCGCTGCGGCGCCAGGTTGATGCCGATCTCCGCCGCGTCGGGCCGGTGCTCGTAGGCGCTGAAGCGCACCAGCGCGAGCGCGCCGGCCTCGTCTTCGGCCACGAACATCTGGCGCCGCTCGTCGTCGAGCGAGGCCGCGAACCAGGCCACGTGCTCCGCGCGCGTGATCTGCGCCTGATTGAACGACATGGCGCGCGTGACGGGATCGTTGGCCCAGTCGAAGACCAGCTCGCAGTCGGCGAGGCTGGCCGTGCGCAGCGTCACGGGCCCGGCCATGTCAGGCGACGTCTTCGGCGTTGAGGGGGACTTCGGCCGCGACATCGCGCGCGGCCACGCTGCCGAGCACGCGCTCGAGCTCCGCGGGCGGCAGGCCGCTGCCGAGCTTGCCCTGGCGCAGAACGTCGACGTTGTCACGGGTGAAGCGTTCGCCGCGGGCGATGGCGCGTGTGCTGAAGATGGAGCGCCTGGCGAAGCCGCGCAGCTCTTGCTCCACGTCGTGCACGTCCTTGGCGCCGCTGCCGATCACGGCCTCCACGTCGCGCACTCGCCGCACCAGGAGCGCGAGCTCTTCCGGCTCGACCGCAAAGGCGTGATCGGGGCCGGGCAGGCGGTTCGAGAGCGTGAAGTGCTTCTCGATCGCGGCCGCGCCCAGGGCCACGGCGGTCATCGGCGCAACGCAGGGGTCGCGCGTGTGATCGCTGAGCCCGGTGGGCACGCCCAGGGCCTCACGCAACGTGACGAGGGCGCGCACGTTGGCGGCCTGCGGAGGCGTCGGGTACGAGGCGGTGCACTGGAACACGACGAGCTCGTCGCAGCCCGCGGCTTCGAGAGCCGCCACGGCGCTCACGGCCTCGGCCGTGGTGGCGGCGCCGGTGGAGATGAAGACCGGCTTCTTGCGCGCGGCCACGGCCTTGAGCAGGGGCTCGTGGGTGAGCTCGTAGGATGCGATCTTGAAGGCGTCGACGAACGGGTCGAGCAGGTCCACGGCCTCTTCGTGAAACGGGCTCGAGATGAAGGCCAGGCCGCGTGCGTGGGCGTGATCGCGCAGGCTCGGCAGCCATTCACGCGGCATCTCCATGGCCTTGATGATGTCGAAGATCGGCGTCTCGTCCTTGAGGTAGTCGCTCTTGCCGGCGTTCTGCGGATAGAGCCGCCGGGCCTCGAAGGTCTGGAACTTCACGGCGTCGGCGCCGGCGTCTGCGGCGGCGTCGATCAGCTTCAGCGCCGTGTCGCGGCTGCCGTTGTGGTTGCTCCCCGCCTCGGCGATGACGAAGCAGCGCGCGCCCTCGCCGACCTTCTTGCCGTAAACTTCGAAGTTTTGCTTCATCCCGTTCTCCGTTCGATGGCATCGAGCAGCGCGTCGATCACGCGGAAGCAGCCGCGGCCGTCGAACAGCCGGCGCCCGCGCTCCGACAGCTCTGCGGCCAGCGCGGCATCATCGAGCAGACGCGCGATCGCGTCCAGCACCAGCCCGGGCGTGCCGGAGCCGGCGACGCCGACACCGAGCGCCGCGCCCGCCTGCACGGCTCCTGCCAGGACCGGCCGCTGGTTGTCGGCCACGGCGACCAGCACACAGGGCACGCCGAGGCAGAGCGCTTCCCACGCTGAGGAACCCGCCCCGAGCACGGCGGCGCTCGCGCTCGCGAAGACCTCGGCCATCGAGGGAGGATCTTCCACGAGCTCGAGCGCGGCGTGGATCCCAGCGAGCCGCTGGAGCTCCGCGCGCTGCGCGGGTGAGAACGCAGGACCGACGACCACGGCGACGCGGGTGTCGGGCAGCTCCTCGAGCAGCCGGCGCGCGACGCTGCCGCTCAGCGTCAGCGGATCCGAGCCGCCGAACGCGCACAGCACTCGTCTGGCGCCCGCTGACCGTTCCCGGTTGCGCGCGACGCGAAGCTCGTTGCGAAAGAGCGTGTAGCTCGCTCCGGCGAGCACCTTGCCGGGTGCGTCCGGGTAGGCGTCGGCGCTCGCGCCCAGGTTCTGGTTCAGGATCAGATCGCCTTCGGGGGTGCGCTCACCGAGGTCGTCGAACACGAGCAGCGGTTTTCGGGCGCGGAGCGCGCGCTCCGTTTCGGGACCGAAGTGGTAGCCGTCGAGCGCCACGGCGGCTGCCTGCGGAAAACGCTCGAGCAGCGCGCCGGGTGCGAGCGGTTCGTCGACGATGGCAATCGTCTCGGCGAAGCGCTGACGCAACCTGCCGCCGAGGCCAGCGCCGGCGAGGACAGCGCTGCCGCCGGCCGCGGCCCACGCTTCGAGCAGCGCGCCGAGGCGCGCCACGTGGCCGTAGCCCAGGCTCGGGCCGGCGTCGGCGCGGCCCACGAGCAGGCGGCCAGCGATGCGAGCGCGACGTAGCTCGTCGTCGCCCGCGATGCTCTTCTGCGCCACGCCCGCGTTCAGCGCGGCGAGCTCCGGCCGCTGCGCGAGGAGCTCGGCGATGGCCGGCAGGCTGGCGTCGGGGCCGAGCTCGGCGGTGATCGCGCGCACGAGCGCGAGATCTGCGGGCGTGTCGACCGTCAGGCGCAGCGCGGAGTAATCGCCGCCCGGGTAGTGGCTGACCAGCGTGCGAAAGCGCCCGGGCTCGCGGTAGAGGTAAGGGGTGACGTGCTCGCGGTCGCCCGTCGCCACCGCCTCTCGCCCGGCGCGTTCCAGCGCGGCGCGGCTCATCACCTCGACGTCGAGGCCGCGCGGGATGCGCCGCTCGTTGCCGGCTTGATTGCTGGCGTAGTCGACCTCGTCGCTGCGGCCCAGCCGTGACAGGTACTCGCTAATCACACGATCGACCTCGTGCGGATCGAGCAGCGGACAGTCGGCGGTGACGCGCACGATCACATCGGCTCTGCTCGCCGCCGCCGCGCCGAGATAGCGCGCGAGCACGTCGTCCTCCGAGCCACGAAAGACGCCGGCGCCGAGCCGCCGCGCCTCGCGCTCGAGCACGTCGTCGGTGGCGTTCGTGGTCGTGGCGATCACCGTGGCCTGAGCCATCCGCGAGGCCGCCAGCCGGCGTAGCAGGTGCTCGAGCAGCGAGCGGCCCGATGCCTCGGCCAGCACCTTGCCCGGCAGGCGCGAGGAGCCCATGCGCGCCTGGGCGATCACCACCACGCGCGGACTCATGGCGCCAGGCCGAGCGCGGCGCAGAGCTCGGCCACCACGCGCGCCACGTCGTCGCCCTGCATGGCCGGAAAGAGCGGCAAGCTCAGCGTGCACTCGGCGTAGGAGAGCGCACCGGGATAATGCTCCGGAGCGTCACCCAGGCGCCGGTAGTAGGGCTGACTCGGCACCGGAGGGTAGTGCACCTGCGTGCCGATGCCGCGCTCGCGCAGGGCCTGCATCACCTGCGCACGCGTGCGCCCGAAGCGCGGAAAGTCGATCAACACGGCGTAGAGGTGATAGGCGCTGGACGCGGTGGCAGCTCCCCGGGTGACCGGGACGACGCCGCTGATGGTGGACAGGGCTCTGTCGTACAGCGCGGCGAGCTCACGGCGGCGTGCCAGAAAACGGTCGAGCTTGCCGAGCTGGCTCAGACCGAGCGCGCACTGCACGTCGGTGATGCGATAGTTGTAGCCGAGCTCCTGCTGCTCGTAATACCAGGGCGTCGTCGGCGCGTACTCGAAGCGCTCGAGCTCGTGCACCATGCCATGGCTGCGGAAGACGCGAAGCTTGCGCGCGAGCTCCGCGTCGTTGGTGGTGATGGCGCCACCCTCGCCGGTGGTGACGTGCTTGACGGGATGAAACGAGAACATCGTCATGCGCGAGCGGCGGCAGTCGCCGATCAGGCCGGCACCGTCGCGAGCACCGAGCGCGTGAGCGGCGTCCTCGATCACGCTCGCGCCGACCCGCGAGGCTTGCTCGGCGATGGCGTCCAGCGGAACGCACGCGCCGGCCAGGTGCACGGGGGCCACCACCTTGGTCTTCGGACCGAGCTTCGCGGCGAGCGTCTCCGCCGTGAGCAGACCGGTGGTCGGATCGACGTCCGCAAAAACGACGCGCGCGCCGAGAAAGCGCGCGGCGTTGGCTGTGGCCAGGAAGGTGATCGCCGGAACCACCACCTCGTCGTCGGGCCCCACTCCGGCCGCGGCATACGCGGCGTGCAGCGCGGCGGTACCATTGGCCATGGCCACGGCGTGTGCGGCGCCCACGCGCGCGGCGAGCGCGGCCTCGAACTCGGACACCAGCGGGCCGGTCGTGAGGTAGTCGCCGCGCAGCGCTCGAACCACCGCCTCGACGTCATCGTCCTCGATCAGCTGGCGTCCGTAGGGCAGGAATCGATCCGCAGGCATCAGCGCGCCGCTGGTTTAGCGAAAATGTCCGGTGCTGTCGACGAACGGGCCGAACGGCCGCCGATTTGTCGGGCCACGCCTCCGCGTCTCGCCTTGCGCCACGAATAGCGACAGCACTGGAACCAGCTTTTCGCGCCCGAGGGGCCCGTCCACGGCGGTGAGCGGCAGCGGAGCGACGAGCAACCGGATGGGGTAGGGGCGCTCGATTCCAGCCGCTGTCGCGATCGCCGCCACCGACCGGCCGAGCAGCGCCGGGCTGAGCTCACCGTGCTCGAACAGGGCCGCGCTCAGGCGTTCGTCCTCGCTCGCACTCATGAAACCAAATCTCAGCGGTTGCGCGAAGGCCGCGCACTTGCGATCACGGAATCCGTGCCCACTACACGCGTCGCTTTTGGGATGAGTGCGTTGCAGCAGGAATCAGCAGAGCCAAAACTCACCACAACGTCCACCTCTTCTCAGGGACACCTTGACGGGTGATTGGCTGCACCGTTAGGTTTCATATCCTGGTGGAGGAGCCGTGAAGAACAAAAGTGGGTGGACGCGTTGTGGTATGCTTCTCGTCATTGTCGTGGCCTCGTGTAGCGACACGACGAAGCAGCCCCGAGAGGCACTCAGAACTAACAGCAGCGCCCTGATCGACTGCACGGGCTTGCCGAATTGGACTCAAGGCACCTATTCCGGTGGGCAGCGCGTGCAGAGCCAGGGCTCCGCCTACGAGTGCAAGCCATGGCCGTATGACGGCTGGTGCGGACAGGCCGGCTACGAGCCCGGCGTCACGTCCTACTGGAGCGATGCCTGGATCCTGATCGACTACTGCGGCAGCGGCTCTGGTGGTTCCGGCGGGAGTGGCGGCAGCTCTGGTAGCGAGCAGCCCGATGAGGTCACGGGAGCGTGCACCGAAGATCCAACGCTGTGCTGTCCTGCAGGTTTCAATCCGGTCGTGCTCACCGCGGCCGCAGACACTTACCAGACTGGCACACCCTTGCAGTGTGTCGTTGGCCTTGCCGGTGCCGACACGATTGCCGCCCAGGGCGGCACCAGCGTCGTGGTTGGCGGTCCTGGCAACGACACGATTCAGGCGGCTAGCGGCAATAATGTCGTCGTGCCGGGTGGCGGAGTCGACACAGTTACGACGGGCACGGGCAACGACACCGTGTACATCTTCGACCTTTGCGAACTCGCTCCGGGCGACGCGGTAGACACGGGGACGGGAGACGATACGCTCGTCGCACCGTTGCCACTCATTGACCTTCAAGCGCGGGGGCTGAACGTTGCGAACGTCGATCATGTCGTCGTTCAGCAGAATTCCTGCCGTTCCGAGTGTGTTGCGCAGCCCGATTGCTCAGGACACGGGACGTGCGCGGAGGGCAACGCGCCCGGCGAGGTGAGATGCGAATGTGATGCGCCTTTCGCGGGGGCCAATTGCGAGAGCCGCTTCGTCGACATGTCCGTTCCCCTTCCGCAGCACGTTTCGCCCGATCAGGTCGTGCTGGCTGCCACCGAAGGCATCCGCATCGGGTCGGGTTTGCGTTTTGCGCCGCAAGCCGGTTTCAACCCCGTGGTGTCGAACCTCGGCAGCGGGAGCGTTGTCATTGGCGACTACGCGGAAGTGAACTCGATCGTCGCAAGCGGTGGCGTGCAGATTGGCAGCAATGCATTCATCCACGGCTTCGTGTCTGGATCGAGTGCGATCACACTGGGTAGCGGTGCGCAAGTGTATGGCGAGCGGAGTAGCGCCGGCGTGACTTCGAGGACCGTCGGCTGGCAGATCGTCTTCGACGAGACGAGCATCGATGTGAGCGTAGGCGCCGGGCAAGCCGTCGATCTGGCTCCAGGACGCTATCGCTCTGTCATGGTGAGTAGCGGTGGGACCCTGCGTCTGTCATCGGGCGCCACCTACGTGGACGATCTCATGATCGCAGAAAATGCGACGCTACAGGTTGAGAGCTTCTCCGGTAAGACGCGCATCAACGTGCGGGACAGTCTGGTTCTCTCGGGACTGTTGGAGGACCTCTCGCAGCCTCCGCTACCGGCAAACATCCTCATCTCGTATGCTGGCACTGATAAGATCATCGTGCGGCAGGAGACGCCGTTCTTCTTCATGGCTCCGGAGGCGCCCGTCGAGGTAACGTGCGAGTCGTTGCCCCGCTGTAGACTGGGGAGCATATGGGCAAAGTTCATCGACTTCCTCCCTCTTGAAGGGGGCCCAGTGGTCGATTTCGGTCGGCTTCCGGGCACGAACTGGATGCATACCTCGGAACCGCCGGTCGTGACGGTACCGGAGCTCACACCTGGACGCGGTACCCATCCAAACCTGGCGGCTCTTGTCGACCGCGACAACCCGGACTTCACGGGACAGTTC
>DATLIL010000003.1:0-23823 GCA_035539475.1 Polyangiaceae bacterium | reverse complement strand
TCACGGCGTTCTTGCTGGCCGAACCCAACGCGATCCTGACGCCGCGGCCCTTGAGGAAGTGCAGGTAATCGAGCGCGCCCGGCAAGATCTCGGAGGCGTCCATCTTGCCGATGTACTCGACGTACCAGGCATTCTTCTCGCTCGCTGCCGCCTGGCGCTTCTCCTCGTCGAGGTCGACCTTGCCGAGCTCGAGCAGGATCTCCAGCGAGCGCACGCGGCTCACGCCCTTGAGCTTCTCGTTGTCGGCTTCGCTGAAGTCGAAGCCGAGCTGATTGGCCAGCCTGCGCCAGGCCAAGAAGTGATACTTCGCGGTGTCGACGATCACGCCATCCAGATCGAAGATGGCGGCACGCATATCCGTAATCATTGCTTGTTCTCGCTAGGCGGCTTGTACGACCAGGCCATCACGCCCGATCTCGCGTCGCTGACCGGCGACGATCACGCTGACCGGCGCACCCTCGACGAGCTCGATGCGCGACGAATCCTGCGTGACGCTGACCTTGAGCACCGAGCCGCGATAGACGATCTTGAAGCTGTAGCCCTGCCAGTGCGCCGGGATGCTGGGGTTGAACACCAGCTCGTCACCGTCGGAGCGCATGCCCCCGTAGCCGTAGACCACGTTCATCCAGGCCGCCGCGATCGAGGTCATGTGAATGCCCTCGTTGGTGTTGCGGTTGTAGTCGTCGAGATCGATGCGGGTGGCGAAGTTGAAGAACTCGAAGGCCTCCTCCTTGCGCCCGAGCTCGATCGCCAGGATCGAGTGCAACGAGGGCGAGAGCGACGACTCGTGGATGCAGCGCGGCTCGTAGTACTCGTAGTTGGCCTTCTTCTCCTCGAGCGAGAAGGATTGGTTGTACAGGAACATGAACATCAGCACGTCGGGCTGCTTGATCATGTCGTTGCGATAAATGCGGTCGTACGACCAGTTGTGATAGAGCGGAAAGTCGGTGACGGGGATGGCGTCGACGTCGACGTGTGGCAGATCGAAGAAGCCCTCGTGCTGCTCGTACAGCTTGCTCGCAGCGTCGTAGGGGATGAGCATGCGGTCGGCCATCTCGCGCCAGCGATCGAGCTCGGCGCCGTTGCAACCGAGCGACTGGAACAGCCGCTGCTTC
Source organism: Polyangiaceae bacterium (assembly GCA_035539475.1). Taxonomy (GTDB): domain Bacteria; phylum Myxococcota_A; class Polyangia; order Polyangiales; family Polyangiaceae; genus PMG-095. Next base: position 22,708 of record DATLIL010000003.1, on the reverse strand, counting down.
TTGTCCGGCTCGTGGATGTCCATCTCGGACAGCACGCCGAGCGCGTAGCGGAAGGTCCGCTGCGCCATCAGGTTGGTGTAACAGTTGTTGTTCACCATCACCTGGAACTCGTCCGGCCCCATCACGCCGTAGTAACCGAACTGGTTACGGCGCGGCGACCACTGGCCGCGGCTGGCGAGGAAGCGGCAGATCTGCACGAGCAGCTCCGCGCCCTCGCCGTAGAGAAAGTCGAGGTCGCGCGTGACGCGCACGTAGTGATCGATGGCGAAGGCGACGGCCGTGGTCGGCTGGAACTGCAGGCTGGCGTGCTGCCACAACGTGCAGCTCTCGGTGCCGTCGATGGTCGCGATCGGGAAGCACGCGCCCTGGCAGTCGAGCGCCTTGGCGCGCTCGAGAGCCTGCGGCAGCGTGCGGTAGCGGTAGTCGATCAGCGACTTGGCCGCCTCGGGCTGGCTGAACAGGTAGTAGGGCAGGCAGTAGGTCTCGGTGTCCCAGAAGGCGTTGCCGTTGTAGGCCTCGCCGGTCAGGCCCTTGGCGCCGATGTTCGCACCCTCGACCACCCCGCGATACGTTTGCTGGAGCTGAAACAGACAGAAGCGGATGCCCTGCTGCGCGTCGGGGTCACCGTCGATCGCGATGTCCGACCTGTCCCAGAACGCCTGCCAGTAGCGCACGCTCTGCTCGTGGATCTGATCGTAGTCGAGCGACTGGACCTGCTCGAGCAGCGAGAGACCGGCGGCGAAGGTCTCTTCTTCGCTGGCCTTGGGGTTACGCGTCGTGAACAGGACATTCACCTTGTCCACGCTCTGCGCCTTGCCCTCACTCAGGTTCAAGACGACGCGACGGCCGACGAAGCTGTCGCTGGCGAGCTCTTCTTGCTCGGCGCGGCCCGCGTGCAGCTTGAAGCCGGCGAACAGCTTGTGGCGGATGTTCTCGGTCGTGGCCACCAGCGCGGAGAGGCCGTCCTTGGTCACCGCGGGGCCGCAGCGCCAGAAGCTCTTCTTGTGCATCTCGTGCCTGACCGAAAAGTCGAGGCCGAACGTGAGCGAGACCGCTCCGGAGAAGTTCTGCGCGGTCAGCGTGACGCGCTGGACGCCCACTTCCTTGGTCTGCATGCTGAGCAGGCGCGAGAAGGCGATCTTGAGACGCTGGCCCGCTTTCGTGGTCCAGACGAACTCGCGGCGGAGCTCGCCGGTCTTGAAGTCGAGCTCGCGACGAAAGGCCGAAAACTCGCTGCGCGCGAGATCCAGGCGCTCGCCGTCGAGCTCGATTCGCGTGTGCAGCCAGTCCACCGTATTGACGACGAAGCAGACCCGATTCGAGACACCCTTGTAGTGGGTCGGTTCCTTGGCGTGGTGCTCCTCGTAGACGCCGTTCACGTAGCAGCCGATCAGCTTGTCGCCGGAGTAGCCCTCGTCGAAGGTGCCGCGCACGCCGAAGTGCTCGTTGCTCAGCGAGAAGAGCGATTCGGAGACCTTGCCCCGCTCCGCATTGAATCCGTCCTCGATCAGCTTCCACGGGTCGGTCGTCAGATAACGGTTCGCAACCTTGGCCATCCAGTGTCTCCGTTTTGAAACGCGGGCTTTGGGGCGTGAGAAAAAGTTCGCGGCAATAGGGCACCATCTCGCCTCGGCACGAGGAGCGACGGCGCAAGTTCGACGACACCGGCGCGGGGCTGAATGCGCCTGTGAACGTGAAGAGTGCTAGAGATAGTCTGTAACACACTCGTTCACGCCGCGCCCCGTAAGTCGTGGTTAATAGTCAACTTTTAATGCCTCGCAGTTAACAAACAACTTTGATTGAGCGGCGATATTGGGGCAGTCAAAGTTCCACTTTTACCGACGCACCCCGCGCGGCCCTCACTTCGCGGAGTGACAGCACGTCAGTCGCGTTCGCGGAAAATGCCGCCACGCTCGTCGGATCCTCCACGGCTCGAACGAACGAGCGCGGCTACATCTACACACGTGCATTAACGCGAGCGTGAAGCTCAAAGCTCCGAATTGACCGTCTGAAAGCCCGGTCGATACGCTCGAATGCATGAGGGCCTTCAGCCACAACTCGCTGAGCATCGCGGTCGTGCGCAGCAGCGACGCCATTCAACTCCACTTTCGCGGCCGCAGTAACGAGCGTCACCCCGGTCGAACGTTGGGCTTGTATCTGGCTCAAGCGGTGGACGCCGCCGCCGATACGGCATCGCTCCTCGAGCTGCGTTTCGAGGGGCTTTCGTACTTCAACTCCGCCACCGTCAGCACCATCATCCAGTGCCTGCAGGCGGCGCGCGCTCGAGCCGTGAACGTACGGCTCATCTACGACGCCAACCTCGAGTGGCAGCGCCTCAGCTTCGAGCCGATGCGGGTGTTCGCCACGGATTCGCTGCTCGAGCTCAGCCCGATCACTGCGCTCGAGCCCCCGCGGCTCAAGGCCGAGGGAACGTGAAGACCATTCACCTGGAGCTCTTGCTCACCCTGGAGTGGGAGCGGATCGACACCGTGCGCCAGGCCGTGGCGCTGTGCCTGCAGGCTGCCTTCGACAACGCGGATCTCGAGAGCTCGCTCGCCATGGTCAGCGCCGAGCTCCTGGAAAACGCCGTGAAATACGGAAAATCGTCGGCCCAGATCCGGCTGACCGTGGAGGAGCTGCCCGACGGCGTGCAGGTAGTGGTGCGAAATCCGGTCGAGGAAGCCTCGCCGCACTCCGACGTGCTCAAGCAGCGGGTGGCCTGGCTCGGTAACTTCAGCGATGCCCAGAGCGCTTACACCGCCGCACTCGAGCGCGCGTACGACAACCCCGGCGCGGGTGGTCTCGGACTGGCGCGGATCGCGCACGAGGGTGGCTGCAGTGTTCGGTGTGAGACCTCACCGAGCGGCGAGGTCACGGTCAGCGCCTGGCGGCAGCGCGCAGATAGGGCCGTCGCGTGAGCTTGCGGGGGAAGGTCGTGAAGCGCGGCTCGGCGCGCATCGAAGTGTGGCTACACAACTCCAACCTGATCCGCATCGAGGGGGTGATGCGCGAGATGGGGGTCGGCGACTGGATGTTGCCGCTGATCGACGAGATCCACACGACGGCAAGGGTGGAGCGACTCGCTGAGGTCGTGCTCGACATTCGTGACCTGGAGTATGCGAACGCCGCCGTCTGGCGCTGCCTCGTTCACTGGGTCAAGCGCGTGCGCCAGCAGGACGACGCCGCCTACAAGCTGCGCGTCGTGTCCAATCCAGGTTGCTCCTGGCAGCGCATCGGAGTTCCCAGCTTACGCGCCTTCAGCATGGACGGCAGCGGCGCGGAGCGGCTCATTCTCGAGAGCAACGGCGCATGAGCACGAGGTGGCTCGTGTGCCTCACCGCCGTCTGGCTCGCCGCGGTGGCGGGGTCGCTCGCCGGCGTCTGGCGCTACAAGACGACGGCGGGCGCGAGCGCCGCAGCCCCCACGCGCTGGCCAGAAGCCTCGGGGCTCGCGCGCAGCGCCGGTCGCGCCACGCTGGTGATGCTGGCGCACCCGAAGTGCCCGTGTACACGCGCCAGCTTGCACGAGCTCGAGCAGCTCATGACCCGCCTGCGGCAGCGCGCGACGGCGCACGTGCTCTTCATCACTCCCGCCGGCGGTTCGCGCGACTGGGAGAGCGGTGAGCTGTATTCTCGCGCGCAGGCACTCCCTGGAGTGCGCGTGACCACCGACCCCGGCGGAGCGCGAGCGAGTCTGTTCGGCGCCGTCGTCTCGGGCCAAACGCTGGTCTACGACCCGGCAGGCAAGCTGCTGTTCGCGGGTGGGATCACCGCGGCGCGCGGCCATGAGCTGTGCTCGGCCGTGGTTGTCACCTTCATGGCCGCGCTGAGCGGCGCGAGCCCGGGGAGCGCGCTCTCGAGCGACGTGTACGGCTGCGAGCTCATGCCCGGAACGGCAGAAAGGCAGGCCGCACGATGACCACTCGCGTCAGCAGGAACAGCCTGCCGTCGATCGAAGCGCGCGCCGACGAGCTCTTCCGGGAGCGATACACGGCGAGCGCGAAGCGCACGGATCGGCTGTTCGCCTATCTGATGATCGGGCAGTGGCTGGCAGGCATCGCCGTCGCGCTGTTCCTTTCGCCCTACGGCTGGGAGGGAAAGACCCGCAGCGTGCACCTGCACGTGCCCCTGGCCGTGTTTCTGGGCGCCGCCATCAGCTCCCTGCCTCTGCTGCTGATCGCGACTTCGCCCGGCACGACCTGGACCCGCCACACCGTGGCGGTAGCCCAGATGCTGTGGTCGGCGCTCCTGATCCACCTCAGCGGCGGCCGCATCGAGACTCACTTTCACGTCTTCGGCTCGCTGGCATTTCTGGCGTTCTACCGCGACTGGCGCGTGATCGTCACCGCGTCCGCGGTGGTGGCGCTGGATCACCTGCTGCGCCAGCTCGTCTACCCCGAGTCGGTTTACGGGGTGCTCAGCCCCGAGACCTGGCGCTTCCTCGAGCACACCTTCTGGGTCGTGTTCGAGGACGTGTTCCTGGTCATCTTCGCGATCGGCAGCGTGCGCGAGATGCGCAGCGTGGCAAGGCAACAAGCTCGCATCGAGCTCAGCGAACAGCTCGAGAAGGAGATGGAGATCGCCTCGCGTATCCAGTCGGCGATCCTGCCCACCAGGACAAGTGTGTCGGGGCTCGAGATCGCCGCGCGCATGATCCCGGCGTCCGAGGTCGGCGGTGACTACTACGACGTCTTGCCGGTGCCAGGCGACGGCTGCTGGCTCGGCATCGGCGACGTCGCCGGCCACGGTCTGACGGCGGGGCTCGTGATGCTGCAGGCGCAGAGCGCGATCAAGGCGCTGGTGCTGCAGGATGGCGAGCGCTTGCCCAGCGAGCTCCTCGCCGCCGTCAATCAGGTGCTGTTCGACAACGTGCGCCAGCGCATGGGTCAAGAGGAGCACATGACGATGACCTTGATCCGCTATCACCAGGACGGGCGCCTGATCGTCGCTGGTGCGCACCAGAGCATCGTCATCTGCCGCGCCGCCAGCGGTCGCTGCGAGCGACACTCGTCGCAGGGGACCTGGCTCGGCCTGGTAGCGGACGTCTCTACGTTCAACGAGGATCGAAGCTTCCGCCTGCAAGAAGGCGATCTGCTCGTGCTCTACACCGACGGGATGACCGAGGCGATGAGCAGCGCGCACGAACAGTTCGGGGTCGAGCGCCTGTGCGCGGTGGTCGAGCGCATGCACGACAGCCCACCCGAGCTCGTGCGCGATCAGCTGCTCGATTCGCTCGCCGCGTGGTCGTCTGCGCCGCACAGCGACGACGTCACGCTGCTCGTTCTGCGACATCTGGGCGGCACCGATACGCGAGCGACCAGCGGGATCCAGCGCCGGTCGCAGCGCCTCGAAGCCGTGAGCTGAGGCTTTCGCGGCCGGGCAGCGGGCCGTGAACCTTTTGCCTCAAGACGCAGGCCAATTCCTGCCTCCGTGTCCGCGACGTTGAAGCAGTGCCGTGATTGCGCCCATTGCGATCGAACACTGCCGCGATGGTTGCTGTTCAAACGATCGCGATGAGCGACCGTTTCCGCAACCACTGCAAGACTTCGAGCAGATTCGAAGAGGAGTCTCAAGATGATCCAAACTCGCTCGCTACTCGCCGCTGTCTTCCTGCTCTCGAGCGCTGCCGCCTGTGCGGCCGGTTCCGTCGGTGAGAGCCCCGAGGACGTCGAGGTGCTCGCCGAGCCGCTGCTGAGCACGCGCGTCGAGGCCGAGGCCTACAACCGCTACTCGGACACCACCACGGGCAACACGGGTGGCGGCTGCGTGCGCGGCAGTGACTCGGTGGACATGCAAACCACGACCGACACGGCAGGTGGCACCTGCAACGTCGGCTGGACCGCGGCCGGCGAGTGGCTCGAGTACGACGTCAATCTACCCACCAGCGGCAGCCACAGCTTGACCTTGCGCGTCGCCAGCGCGAGCGCCGGCCAGAAGGGCAAGGTGCTGATCGACAACGTGAACATCGGCACCTTCGAAGCGCCGGCGAGTGGCTGGCAGAGCTACGCCGACCGCACCTTCAGCAACCTCAACCTGAACGCCGGCAAGCGCGTCGTTCGCGTCGTCTTCGACACCGGCTCGATCAACCTGAATTACCTGGATTTCAAGGGTCCAGACGCGACTTCGAGCGCGCGCGACATCGCCAATAACCTGGAAGCCGAGAGCCACGACGGCATGTCGGGTCTGCAGTACGAGAGCTGCAGCGAGGGCGGGCAGAACGCCGGCTGGATCGACAACAGCGACTGGGTGGAGTGGAAGGTCAACGTGCCTGCCACGGGCAGCTACTCACTGACCACACGCAGCGCCAGCACCGCCAGCGCGAGCTACGCCGTGCTCGTCGACGGGACACAGGTCACGACTCAGAACATCACCAACACCGGCGGCTGGCAGAACTGGCAGAGCTTCACCACGAGCTCGTTCAACATGAACGCCGGCACGCGCACCCTGCGCATCAAGTTCACCTCCGGCAGCCAGAACCTGAACTACGCCAAGCTCCAGGCATCGACGTCCACCATCACCTGGCGAAGCGCGAACCTGACCTGGTTCACGTCGTACCCAGATCCCGGCAGCGAGGAGTGCCTCGAGTACAACGGCTGTACGTGGGCGGGCCAGTTCGCCGCGCTCTCGGGTACGCAGCCCATCGAGTGGGTTCAGGCCAACAACATCGCAGCGGTGCACTCCAAGGACTTTGCCGCCTACAAGCTGAAGACGTTGCGCATCCGCCAGGGCAGCAAGCAGATCGACGCCAAGGTCTACGATATGTGCTCGGACTCCGACTGCAGCGGTTGCTGCACGGCGAACAGCAGCAGCACCGGCTTCTTGATCGACCTCGAGAGCTTCACCAAGGAGCGCTTCGGGTCGGGCAGCGGCACCGTGGAGTGGTACTGCCTGGATTGCTGAAATCGCGCAGATTTACCCACTCCTTCGCGCCCCGCCGGAGGCTAAGCTCCGGCCATGACGACGATCGGATTGATCGGGGCCGGCCACATCGGAAGCCAGGTAGCGCGTCTGGCGGTGGCCAGCGGCTACGACGTCGTGCTCAGCAATTCGCGCGGCCGACATCGCCGTCGTCACCGTCCCGCTGAAGAACTATCGACAGGTCCCGGTCGAGCCGCTGGCCGGCAAGCTGGTGATCGACACCAACAACTACTATCCCCAGCGCGACGGCCACATCCCCGAGCTCGACAACGAGTCGACCACGACCGCCGAGCTCTTGCAGGCGCACCTGCCGACGTCGAAGGTGGTCAAGGCGTTCAACCACATCTACGCCAAAGAGCTCACGACGCACGGCCAGCCCGCGGGCAGCAAGAACCGGCGAGCCCTGGTCATCGCCGGCAACGACGCCAGCGCCAAGGCAGAGGTCACCCGCCTGCTCGATCAGTTCGGCTTCGACACCGTGGACGCAGGGCCGCTGGCGGAGGGCTGGCGCATTCAGCGCGACACGCCGGGTTACGGCCCGCGCAGGACCGCCCCGGAGCTGCGCGCGGACCTCGCGGCGGCCAAGCGCTATCGCGACATGTAAAGAAGGCGCGGCAGCTCGCTCGCTCCCGATCTATACGTGAGGCGTGGAGCTACCGGTCAACCCGCCCGTACTGCCGATGCTGGCCAAGCGCGTGTCCGAGCTGCCGCCGGCGGGTGACTGGGTCTTCGAGCCCAAGTGGGACGGATTTCGCACCCTGATCTTCAAGGACGGCGACGAGATCTACATCCAGAGCCGCGACGCCAAGCCGCTCAACCGCTACTTCCCGGAGCTCTTGCCGCCGCTCACCGCTCAGCTGCCGCCGCGCTGCGTGCTCGACGGCGAGATCGTCATCGCGCGCGGCCAGGCCCTCGACTTCGACGCGCTGCAGCTCAGGCTGCACCCGGCGGCCTCACGCGCCAAGTTGCTCTCGCAAGAGATCCCCGCCTCGGTCGTGTTCTTCGACCTGCTCTGCGAGGGCGAGCGCGATCTGCGCGGAGAGCCGTTCGCCGCGCGGCGCCTGCGCATGCAGCAGCTGCTCGAGAAGGTCTCGCCGCCGCTGTACGTGACGCCGGCAACGACCGAGCGCGAGCTCGCCGCCGACTGGTTCAAGCGTTTCGAGGGCGCGGGGCTCGACGGCGTGATGGCCAAGGGCGCCGCCAGCGTGTACGAGCCCGACAAGCGCGTGATGCTCAAGATCAAGCACGAGCGCGAGTGCGACTGCGTCGTGGCCGGCTTTCGCTGGCACAAGAAGGGCAACCGCGACACCGTCGGCTCACTCCTGCTCGGCCTGTTCGACGACGCTGGCGCGCTGCACCACGTCGGCGTGTGCGCGAGCTTCACCGACAAGAAGCGGCGCGAGCTCGTCGATTTTCTGGCGCCGTATCGCGAGAACGCGCTCGAGAACCACCCCTGGAAAGAGTGGGCGGCCTACGCCACGGGCGGCGAAGGCGGACAACGGATCCCCGGTGGGCACAGCCGCTGGAACCAGGGCAAGGATCTGTCCTGGGAGCCGCTGCGCGCCGAGCTCGTGGTCGAGGTGGCCTACGATCACATGCAGGGCGAGCGCTTCCGCCACACCGCGCAGTTCAGGCGCTGGCGCCAGGACAAGCCGCCGAGCGCCTGCACCTACGCGCAGCTCGAGGTCGTCCCTCCGCACGAGCTCGCCGCGATCTTCGGGCTGTAACCGCTAGCCGCCTACTTCGGCGGCGGCTCGCACTTCTCGATCTCGATCGTGCTCGAGTTGTTGGTGGTGTCGCACTCGAGCGTGGTGCGGCCGCCCATGCCGTCGTCGTTGACGATCATGGTGATCACGGTCTTTTTCGTGATCGCCTCGGCCAGCAGACAGCTGACCTCGAGACAGCTGCCGATGGGGACCGGCCCCGAAGTGTAGGAGGTGCAGAGGATCTGGCCGTCGGCGACGTCGCCGGCGTAGAAGGTCGCGGGCAACGCGGCGCCGACCGCGCGCTTGCCGCGGTTGCACACCGTTGCGCTGAGCGAGAGCATGTCGCCGTCCGCCACGCAGAGCTCTTCTGGCTCGAGCTTGCCGGTGATGTCGGGCATGTCGCCGAACGCGGCGCCGCCCTGAACGTTGCTGCGGAAGTCGTTGAGGCCCTCGGTCTCGTAGTTCGGCAGCCACTCGGAGGTCCGGGGGATGGTGCCGTCGTCGTTGATGTTGGTGACCGAGTAGGCGTGCTGGTTCCACAACGGCCGCGAGGAGATCCAGCGGTCGAGACGATCCTTGAGCACGCGGATGCCGCTCGATACGAAGGTCGTCGGGTGGTGGGCACGGCAGGTGTCCCCCGTACCCGGCGTGCCTTCCGGAGGCGGCGCGCACTGGTAACCGGCGTCGCAGTCGTCGTTCGAGGTGCAACGGCAGAAGCCTTCGTTGCAGGTTCCGGATTTGCAGTCACCGCCGTCGATGCTGGCGTCGCAGCGGATGCCGGGATCGTACGGATCGAGCTCGGGGCAGATCTCGCCGCAGCGGTTGGAGCCGACCACGATCTCGGTGTTCTCGTCCTGATCCGGGTCCGCGATGATCGGGTTCTCGAGCCAGGTGCACGACGTGCGCGGCGACGAGAACAGGATGTCCCCGCTCAGGCCGGCGTAGACGCGGGTGAAGCACTCGTCGGCGTACACGGCTTCGTCCTGACCGTCGCCGTCGAAGTCGAACGAGGCGGCGCCAGTGTTGTACGACGTCTTGTCCTGCATCGGCTGCCTCCAGCGTACGTAGCTCGAGGCGCAGTCCGAGCCGCCGGCGGCGCAGTCGGCGTCGATCACGGCGAACCAGTTGATGGAGCCGACCGCGACCTCCGGAAAGCCGTCGCCGTCGAAGTCACCGATCGTGGGCGGACCGCCGCCGGTCGTGTCGAAGGCGGCATCGAACACCACCTCGCTGGTCGCTCCGGCGAAGGTGCTGAGGATCACGCGGCCGCCGCCCACGCCGACCACCTCGGCCACACCGTCCAGGGTGCCGAAGTCGAACGCCGCCGCGGAACCACTGCCGAAGTCGGCGAAGGCGTAGTGAGTGAGCTGCGTGACGCCGTTCGAGACGAGCGTCCAGGCGTCGGCGTCGCGATCCCAGGTGTAGATCTTGCCAGCGATGAGCTCGACGTTCCCGTCGCCGTCGAGGTCGCCGTACACCGGCGTGCGCCGGCCATCGAGGTCTTCGGGCAGGGCAACGGTGAGGCGATCACCCGTGAGCCCGTCGTGGACGTCGAAGCCGTTCAGCACCTCGGGGATGCCGTCGTCGTCGAGGTCGTGGATGTTGACGCCGTCCCAGCGCTGCGCGCCCATGCTCTGCAGGCTCGAGTCCGAGCTCCAGTAGAGGACGTGATGGCCAGCGGCCGCGTCCCACTTGAAGGCGACGAGCCCGACGTCCTTCTTCAGGGCCACGATCTCCGGCGTGCCGTCGCCGTCGAGATCGCCGATCGCGGGCGTGCTGGTCTCGGCGATGCGGCTGCCGTCCTCGCTCGCGATCGTCTCGCGCAGCGAGCAGTCCTGACCGCTCAGGATACGGATCACGCCGTAGTCCGGCCCCTGCAGGAAGCGGTCGTAGGCGACAGCGACGATCTCGGCGGACGCGCCCGAGTCGTTGGCCAGGTTCGCGCTGAGGGGTGTGGACAGGATATCGCGGTGCTGCGGGTAGCCGTCGGACGGATCGGGGCCGGTCCATTCGCATTGCACGCGCGCCTCGAACACACCGATCGGCGGCAGGTACTCGCCGCACTCCTCGGTGAAGCCGCCGTCGGCCGGGTAGGCCACGCAGGCCCCCTCGGTCTCACCCTCGGGTAAGCAGCCCACGGTGCAACAGAACGTGTCGCCCATGCAGCTTTGGCCGGGCCCGCAGTCGCCCTCGTCGACGGCGCAGGCACCGTTGGCGCAGACGTGGCCCTCGCCGCAAGGACCGCTCTCCGTACACGGCTGGCCGACGGTGCTGTCCGTCGCGTCCGTACCCTGTGAAGCGTCGAGGTCGATGATCGAGCCATCCGGGTTCTCGCCACCGCCGCTACCCGCCGTGGCTCCGCTACCCGCCGTCTCGCCCGGGCGCGGCTCGCCGCGATCGATCGGGTTCGACGTTGCGCTGCAAGCCCAGGGCACGCCAAAAGTCGCACCCAGTCCCAGGACCGCGACGGATCGAGCCTTCTTTGCAGCAAGCTTCATTGTAAGTGCCCCTTTGCCAGGACCAATCGAAGCATTGGTCGATTGCGCGACCGTTGTTTCGTGTGCGAAAGCGCTCTGAGAGCTGTTGCTTTCAAGTCAGCTGCGACACCTTTCGGCAGCTTCGCCTACACGCTCAGCGCCGCGGAACTCCGCTACTGAAGCAGCCTCCGTGCGAGCACAGGATCGGTCCTTCGAAATAGCGCCCGTTGCGAGCGTCCACGTACTTGCGCTGGCACACGTCACCGAAGCCGTAGACGGCTCGTCCGTCGAAGAAGGCTAGCTCGGGGTAGGCGGCATCGCCGAGCCCATGGCGCCAGGCAACGGCCGTGGCTGCGTCCGGCGAGACTCGCGGCCTGGGCCGTCGTAGCCCGGCCTTGAAAGCCCTTCCGTCGACCCGCTCGAGCTCGAAGCCGTCTCGCAGCGTGACCTTGACGACCCCGTCTTCGACCCAGAACGAGTCGTCACCGTCGCGGAGTCGCTGCAGCAAGAAGACCGTCTGGCGATCGTATTGCTTCTCGTGCTCGAAGTCGTCGATGCCGGCTCGGATGCCGAGCGCCTGGACCACAGCGGGGGCGGCCAGAACAGCCAGCGCCACGTCGACCGGCTTGTCATAGGGCGTGTGCTGCAGCAGTACCGATGGCCCCCACTCGAGCAGCCCGTCGACCGAGGACGTCGGCGACGGCAGCGCCGACGCGTCGATCCATGAGGCGGCCGGCACGGGCGCCGGGCTCGGCCAGCTAGGGGTCACCGGCGGCGAGAGCCACAGCTCCCTGACGGAGACGCGGCGCCTGTGCTCGCACTTCGCGCTGATCTCCACCTCGCGCAGCGGCTGGCGGTCCGCGCTGGCAAGCACGTGGCGCATTCCCAGCACCATCTTCTGGCTCACGCTTTGCGAGCCCGAGGACATGGTGAGCGTGCAGGGCTCGGGGGGCACGAAGCCAAAGGTCAGACCGAAGGCGTTGACGCCAGCAGGCAGAGTCAGCCGCACAGGCTTGTCAGGAACCAGCGTGAGCTCGACGAAGTGCTCCTTCGCGTCCTTCCCCGGCTGGGGCCGGCGCAGCTCGAACTGATGAGGGCCCGCGTAGCCGATCGTGTGCGCGGCCAGCGTCGCCCGCACGAGACACTCGCTGCAGTCCTGCACGCCCGCGGCCGGGAAAGCGAGCGGCTTGCCGTCGCGACAGCAGCTGCACACGTTGCAGCTGTCGAACGCCACGCGAGTGAACGACGCCGCGGGAGTGACCGACACCTCGGGCTGCCGCTCCTGGTCGCAGGCGCCAAGCGCCAGGCCGGCGACGGCCAGCGTGACGATCGACCGCAGCGCGCCACGACTACCCACCCCGTCAGAGTAGCAGACGGTGCGCGCCTGACCATGCGCCTTTCAAGTGGCCGCGGCGATGCGCTTTCGCATCTCTTCGGGAGAGACGTCTTCGACGCGGGTCGCCAGGCCCCAGTTGTTGTTCCAGCGATCGCGGACGAGGCCCCAGCGATCGCCCCAGAACTTCAGCGTCAGCGGCGCCTCGACGATCGCACCCGCTGCGACAGCGCGCGCCCAGACAGCGTCCACGTCTTCGAAATAGAGCACGAAGCTCGACTGGGTCGGCGGATTCTTGACCGCCTCTTCGATGAAGAACTGCGAGTCACCGATCTTGAGCGCCGCGTTGCGCACGATTCCGTCCGGCGTCTGGATGGTTCGGATCACCTCCGCACCGAACGCTTGTTTGTAGAACTCGACCGCATCAGCCGCGCCCTGCAGATTGAGGATCGGCGTGATGGTGTGCATTCCTTCGGGGATCGCTTTGGTCATCAGTCGACGATAACAGCACAAAGCGTCGCGAAAACACGCAGCGGGCACTCATTTCTGAGGTTCCCGCTGGTGCCAGCGTGCGATCGCCCCTACGGTGGCGCCGATGACCGAGCGAGACGACGCGAAGGACGAGGCCGAAGAGAACGAGGCCGAAGAGAACGAGGCCGAAGACGACGTGGAAGAAGAGGCGGAAGCCAAGCCCGCCAAGCGCGTCCAGCCCAAGAGCAAGAAGGCTCGTCGTGAAGGCGCCAGCACGCGTGACGAGAGGGCGCGGCCTGCGCCTGCGCCCGCTTCGGGCAGCGCTGCATCGCGGGCGATCATCGTGGGCGTGCTCGCCCTGGCGGCAGGCGGCGCGGCTGGCTGGTTCGGTCACGAAGCGCGCGCCAAGGCCAAGCTGAGCGACACGTCGGCCCCTGCCACCGCGGGCAGCAGCGGCCCCTGCCAGGATTGGCAAAAGAAGCTCTGCGCCAGCAGCGGCGACGAGTCTGCGACCTGCCAGCAGGCGAAGGGCGCTGCGGAACTGCTCACACCGGCGACCTGCGAGACTGCGCTCCTGGCGGTGCCGGCCACGCTGGCCAAGGTCAAGGCCGCGCGCGCGTCTTGCGACACCCTGGTCGGCAAGCTGTGCACCGATCTGCCCAAGGGCTCGAGCACCTGCAAGATGGTGCAGGAGCGAACGAAGAGCTTCCCGACCGAGCGCTGCAAGGAGCTGCTCGAGCACTATGCGGAGGTCCTCCCCGAGCTCCAGCAGATCGATCAGATGGGTGGCCCCGAGCAGATGATGGGTGGCCCCCAGGGGATGCCGCCAGGCATGCCTCAAGGGATGCCGCCAGGCATGCCCCAAGGGATGCCGCCAGGCATGCCCGGGCAGCCCTGAGCCGCCGTCAGAACGAGTAGCGCGCGACGAAGCCGTGGTGGCTGATACGGCCGACACGCTCGTAGCCGCCGACCTCGGCTTGAAAACGGCGCACTCCGAAGTCCGCGCCGAGCACCAGCGGCAGGAGCGGCGGTTTGACGCCGATCGAGCCGCGATAGAAGAGCACCTGTCCGCTGGCCGGCACGTCGACTGTAACCCGCTCGATGTGGCGATCGAGGCCGTCCTGCGACCAGTAGCGGCCGTGAAAGACCTCCGCTTCGAGCCGCAGCGGGCCCAGGCGGAGGCTCGCGCTCAGGCTCCCTGACGCACCCCAGCCGTAGAAGTAGCCCTGGCGGTGCAGGATGTGTTTGCCCTTCTCGTCCAGGTTGGCGGCGGCCCAATCGTAGAAGGCGGGCGCGCTGAGCCCCGCGAAATCAGGGTGAGCCCGCGCCGCCAGAGACAACGCGACCTCGGGTGCGTGGAGGTGCCAATCGAGCGCCGCGCCCGGTAGATGCAGGGCGCTGTATTGCTCGGCGTGTTTGGGGATGTGATAGCTGAGGTCCGGCGCCGGCAGCACCACCGCCTCATCGAACGGGCGATAGTCGTTGGCTCGTGACTTCAAGTACGAATAGGCGACGCTGACACCGGCCGTGACGGCGTGGCCGCGCGGGGCGAGCGCTGGACCGTCCATGCGCTGAGCGTGGTAGCCGGCGAGCAGCGTGTCGGACGACATCGTCATGCCACCGCCGTGAGCGGAGAGCTCCGTCCCGATGGCGAAGTCGGAGAGCTCGGCGCCGTGAAAGAAGCGGCCGAAGCTTCTTGCGCGCAGGTAACCAGGCAGCGTGACCAGCTTGGCGCGCACAGCGACGTCGTGGCGGAGGTAGTCGGGGCTGCCCGGCGAGCTCACCGCGGCCGCACGGTAGCCGAGCTCGAAGTCGTGCCAGATCGCACTGGCGAGACCGAGCTCGTCGCGCGCGCGGATGGTGGGCGCATCGCGACCATCGAGCGCGCGATCGAGGGCGACGCCGGTGCCGAGAGACCATTGCAGGGCCTGCATGCCCGCGCTCGGCTGCTCGGCGCTGCCGAGGTAGAGCCCGAGTTTGTAGAAGAACTCGCCGATGGGCACGCCCGCCACCGGCGTCACGACGACGTCGTTGACGCTGACCTTCTCCTTGAATTCGAGCACGAATTCCCAGATGAACGAGGTCAGGAAGGAGTACCCGAACGAGCCGAGCGGGCTCTGGTGGTTGGCGCGCGCAAAGCTGTAGGCGGCTCCGCCCATCATCGGATGCGCGATGAAGTTCACCGCGAGGCTGTTGTTGTCGAGGCGCCAGGCCGTACCGTCGAAGCGCTCCTCGGGTGTCGGGTTGTCCCAGTCCGCGATGTTGCGGTCCATCATCAGCCAGTAGAGAACGGAGCCCGCGGCGAGCCCCGCGCCCATCTCGATCGCGCTGCGCGTGTGATGCGGCTCGAGCTCGTCTTCGGCTGCCGGAGTCCATTCCGGGACGTCGCTGGCGCGCGCAGGCAGAGCGGCTGCGAGCAGCAAGAGCGCGGCGCTGCCTGCCAGCGCCGTACGGCGTCGTCTGCTCATCCGCAAGGTTTGCGGATCATAGGGTGTGTTACGCTCGCCCGCCATGCTTCGTCTCAGGCCCCACGCGCTCCGACTCGGGAGCTACGGTGTGGCTTTGGCGATCGCATGCTGCATGCTCCTCTCGCCCGCCACGGCGCGAGCGCAGGAGAAAAAGCCGGACGGAGCGCTCGAGCACCTCGACTCGCTGAAGCTCGAGCTCGGCGGCCTGTTCGCGCTGATCACCTATTCGGGCATCCGCGACTGGAAGTGGGGTACGGCCCACTGGCGCTACAATCCCGAGGGCTGGTTCGGTATGGACACGGGCAGCGGCGGGCAGGACAAGCTCGGCCACGCCTACACCTCGTATTTGCAGACGAGGTTCCTGTACCTGCGCCTGCGCACGTATCACGGCGAGAACGCCTCGGTCACGCTGTGGCCGCCGGCCTTCACCTGGCTGATCATGCTGTACGTCGAGTTCTTCGACGCCTTCTCGGTCGATCACGGCTTCTCGCCCGAAGACCTGATCACGGACACCGCGGGCGTGGGCCTGGCTTACGTGCACGAGAAGTATCCGCTGGCCCGCGCCATCGACTACCGGCTCGAGTACTATCCGTCCAGCAAGGAACGGGGCTTTCACCCCATGCTCGACTACTCGGGGCAGAAGTTCTTGCTGGCATTTCGCCCCGGTCAGCTGCCGCCGCTGCAGTCGACCGCCTTTCGCGCGGCCGAGCTCTACTTCGGCTACTACACGCGCGGCTTCGAGGACAAGAAGCGACTGCTCAGCTCACACGTCTTCGTCGGGCTCGGCATCGACATCGCCGGCGTGCTCGAGATGACCCTGGGGCCTTCGCGCGCGAAGCCGGGCGGCTTCTACGATCACGTCGGCACCGCGCTCAGCATGTTTCAGCTGCCCTACCCCTACCCCGCTCAGGTCCTGCACGAGCGTCAGGCGATCCGCTACTAGTCAGCGCTTGCGCTCGCGCCACTCGCGCGTCGGATCATCGTCGGGATCGGGCTTTTCCTGCGCTGGCCGCTGCTCTTCGGGCACGTGGCGCAAGTTGACGCGGACGCGGGTCCAGGTCGACGAGCGGCCACGCATGGAGTCGACCAGCACGTCAGAGGCCGCGAGCAGCGCCGCTGCGTCCGGGTGCTTCGCCTTCCAGCGCTCGAGCCCGGCCAGCGCGGCGGCCTTGTCGGGCGAGTTCGCAATGGTGACGAGCGGCATCTTCTCGCGCGGCTTCTTGGAGGTGCTCTTGGCGCGCGACGGCGCCACGCGCTTACCCTCGCCGTCCATCTTGCGATAGTGCGGCGGCCAGGGAGCGTCGCCGAGCCCCGCTGCCTCGTCGCGCGCGGCGAGCTCGAGCAACGGTTCGAGCGAGGCCGCGTGCGCGTCCATGCCGGCGTGTGGATCACCCAGCGACTCGAAGCGCTTGGGCATGGTGAGCACCGTGAAATCGCCGGGCTCGCAGTCGGGCACCTCGTCCCAGGTCAGCGGTGCCGAGACACGCGCGTCGGGCAGCGGCCGCACCGAGTAGGCCGAAGAGGTGGTGCGATCCTTGGCGTTCTGGTTGTAGTCGATGAACACGCCGTGCCGCTCTTCCTTCCACCACTTCGAGCTCGCCAGGGTCGGAGCGCGCCGCTCGATCTCGCGCGCCAGGGCCAGCGCCGCGCGGCGCACCTCGGTGAAGCTCCAGCGCGGCTGAATCGGCGCGTTCACGTGGATGCCGCGAGAGCCGCTGGTCTTGACGAAGCCGCGCAGGCCGAGCTCCTCGAGCAGCGCCTTGACCTCGAGCGCCACGCGTCGCACGTCCGGCCACTCTACACCGGGGCCGGGGTCGAGATCGACGCGGAGCTCGTCGGGGTGATCGAGATCAGCAGAGCGCACCGCGTGCGGGTGAAGCTCGATGCAGCCGAGGTTCACCACCCAGGCGAGCCCGGCGGCGTCGTCCACCACCACCTCTTCTGCGGTGCGACCCGACGGGAACGAGAGCGTCACCGTGCGCAGCCAGTCCGGCCGGCCCTCGGGCGCGCGCTTCTGGTAGAACGGCGGCGCCTCCGGACCGTTGACGAAGCGCTTGAGCACGATCGGGCGATCGCGGATGCCGCGCACCGCGCCCTCGGCGACCCACAGGTAGTAGGTCACGACCTCGAGCTTGCTCAGCTTCACCTGCTGCGTGAAGTACGGCTTGTCCGGATGCGAGATGCGCACGTCGCGGCCGGCAACGTTGACGCTCAAGGCCTCTCTCTCTGCCGTCACGGCCCGAGCGTACAACAATCTGCCCGGGGTGACTGGGTTCGGGGTAAACCAGGGGCATGTCCGACACCAAGCAAGACGTCTTGGACATGCTGCGCGAAATGGCCGAGCTCACCCTGCTCGACGAGGGCGATCCGCAGGCGTTTCGCGTACGCGCTTATGAAAACGCGACGACGGCGATCTCCGCCCAGGCCACCGACCTCGGCCGGCTGACGGCCAAGGAGCTGCAAAAGATCCAGGGCATCGGCAAGGGGACGTCCGAAAAGATCCTGGAGCTCATTGCCACCGGCAAGGTGCAGAAGCTCGAAGCCCTACGTCAGAAGTATCCACGCAGCCTGGTCGCGCTGCTGCGTATTCAGGGCCTCGGTCCCAAGGCCGTGCTCAGGCTGCGTGCCGAGCTCGGCGTTCAGTCGATCGAGGACCTCAAGCGCGTCGTCGGCGAGCAGAAGCTGCGCGGGCTCAAGGGCTTCGGCCAGAAGTCGGAAGACAAGCTGGCGCAGTCACTGGCGCGCCTCGAAGAGCAGGGCGCGCTCGGACGCACTCCGATCTCGGTGGCATTGCCGCACGCCGAGCGCATCGTGAACGAGCTCAGGCAAGTAACGGGCGTCAGCCATGCCTCGATCTGCGGCTCGCTGCGCCGCTTCTGCGAGACCATCGGCGACATCGACATCGTGGTGGTGGCGGCCGCGGCCGCTCCGGTGATGGACGCGGTCGTGTCGCTGAGCTCGGTCGATCGCGTGCTGGTACGCGGCGAAACCAAGACCAGCATCGTCACCCAGCGCGGCATCCAGGTGGACGTCCGCGTGGTGGCTGCCCACGAGCTCGGCGCGGCGCTGCTCTACTTCACCGGCTCGAAGAGCCACAACATCAAGCTGCGCCAGCGCGCGCTCGCCCGCGGCTGGACGCTCAACGAGTACGCACTGACGGAGCTCGAGGGCGGCAAGGTCGTCGCCAGCGAGACCGAAGAGGACATCTACCGTGCGCTCGGACTGCCGTTCATCGCGCCCGTGCTGCGCGAGGACACCGGCGAGATCGAGGCGGCCGAGGCCGGCACCCTGCCGCAGCCGCTGCCGGCGGCGCGCGGTGACTTTCACGTTCACACCACGGTCTCGGGCGACGGCCGCTCGTCGCTGGAAGAGATGGTGGCCGAGGCCCGCGCGCGCGGCTACCGCGTGCTGGCCATCACCGAGCACGCCGAGGGCACGCTGTCCGGCGTCGGGCGCGACGCGCTGCTCGAGCAGCGAGCCAGGCTCCGCGCGCTGCAGGCCGAGCTCGGTGACGAGCTCCTGCTGCTTCACGGCGTGGAGCTCAACATCGGTCCGGCGGGCGAGCTCGACTACGATCAGGATTTTCGCAACGGCTTCGACTGGTGCGTGGCCTCGGTGCATTCGCACTTCGAGCTCGATCGCGCGACGCAGACCGCTCGCGTGGTGCGCGCCATGCAGGATCCCGCCGTGCGCATGATCGGTCACCCCAGCGCACGCATGATCGGCGGCCGGCCCCCGATCGAGCTCGATCTTCCGGCGCTGTTCAGCGCCGCCGAGGCGACCAATACCGCGCTCGAGATCAACGGTGCCCTGCCGCGCCTCGATCTCTCGGTCGACGCCCTGCGCGCCGCGCGTGACCACCACGTGAAGTTCGTGCTCACCAGCGACGCCCACCACACCCGCGAGCTCGCGCTGATCGATTTCGCGGGCAGGAACGCGGAGCGTGCCTGGGTCGAGTCGGAGCGCGTGGCCAACACCTGGCCGGCAGAGAAGTTGCTCGCGTGGGCGGCGCCGCACTAGCGCTGCAAGATTGCAGCGCAAAAGACCGGATTTGATCATCAAAGCGAGCGACATTGGCTCGCTCGGATCCGCTGTCCTACATAGGCTCCAGGCATGTCAGCGCTTCGTGCCATGCGCCTGCCGGCGTTCGTGTTTTTGGGGCTCTCGATCGTGCTCGCCTGTTCATCGCAGGGTGGATCCGGTGATGGTCCAGGCCCAGGGAGCGGCGCCAGCACGGGAAGCGGAGCCACGACCGGCGCCGGCGCCAGCGGCGGAGCGAGCTTCGCCGGCGCCAGCGGCAGCGTGGCTGCGGGCGGCGCGATCACGGGCGGCGGTACCCCCGGAGCGGGCGGCTCCATCATCGCCGGCGGCACGCCGGGCGCGGGCGGTAGCGTGATCGTCGGCGGTGGCTCCGGCGGCAGCGGCGCCGAATCGGCCTGCGGCACCACGGGCGGCTACGCCGGTCCTGCGCTCGGTCGCTGTGATTCGACCTGGTGCGACGACGGCACCTGCTCGGTGCCGGGCGCCGGCACCGTGGTCGCCAGCGGAGGATTTCTCACCCTCGACGATTTCCAGGGCGTGCCGGCAGTCGTGACCTCGAGCGCAACGTCGATCCCGCTCGGCTGGCCGTCGCGTGACGGTCGCATCGGCTCCTGGGCCCTCTACGCGCACGCAGCCGGAGGAGCCCAGCTCGCAACGGCCGCTGCCGAGGGCGGAGGCTCGCCCGGCAGCACGCAGGCTCTTCACTTCACGGGGCTCGGCTCGGCCGCCGCCGACTTCTATCCGTCGACCGCGGCGCTGCCCATCTCCAACTGCTACGACGCCAGCGCCTACGACGGCATCAGCCTGTGGCTCAAGGGCAACCCCGCCGCGGGCCACAGCCAGATCAAGCTCAACCTGCACACGCCGCCCACGGAGCCCAAGGTCTCGTGGGACCTCAAGAAGGGCAGCGGCGTCTGCGAGGCAGGCTGCTACGACCACTTCGCCGTGACGCTCGACGTCACTTCGACCTGGACCCGCTACAAGATCCCGTGGGCGAGCTTCAAGCGGCTGGCCTGCACGGCGACCACTCCGCCGGTGCCGGACGGTTTCGAGCCGCAGAAGCAGCTCCTCCAGATCAGCTTCTCGCAGATGGATCCGCTGGCGGGCTTCGACGTCTGGGTCGACGACATCACCTTCGACATCGACACTCGTCCCGCGGACGACTTCGACGACATCGTGACCCAGGCCGTGTTCAACGAGATGTTCAAGACGCCCGCGGCGGGCATGGACCACGCGACGCTGATCCAGGCCATGAACGCTTACGGCAACTCGCTGGCCAAGGTCGGCGAACCGCTGGCCAACAAACACGAGGCCGCCGCCTTCCTGGCGCAGATCGCGCACGAGACGGGGTCACTCACGCTGATCGAAGAGAACTGCGCCGACGCCGACGGCTGCACCACGAACGACGGCTACCACGGCCGCGGCGTGATCCAGCTCACGCACTCGTACAACTACCAGGCAGCCCAGGACGCAGGCTTTGCGGGCATCGTGGCCAACCCGGATCTGGTGCTCACCAACAAGGTCTTCGCCTTCGGCGTCGGCATCTGGTTCTGGAACACGTATCAGTCGTCCAAGGGCATCTGCCACGACGAGATCCTGGCGCAGGACTTCGGCGGCACGACCAACATCATCAACGGTATCGAGTGTGGCGGCTCGCTACAGGACAGCCGCGTCCAGCTCTACCAGCAGTTCTGCGCGGCGCTCGGGATCAACATTCGCGGCACGCTGAAGTGCTGATCTAGGCCTGGCCTCGGCCGCAGCCGGCGGTACACTCCGGGGCGTGTATACCTGGAGGTATGTCGCTGACAGCCGGGGCATCGAGCTGCTCGGGACTGGCGTCGTCCAGGGCAGCGAGATCCTCGAGGCAAACCGCCAGATCCTCGACGAGAGGGAGCGCCTCGGCGAGGTCCGCTTCGCGCTCGTCGTGTTCGAGGCTAGCGCGAGCGTGGACATCACGACCACGGAGGTCCGCGACATCGCGGAGCAGGATCGGGTGATGAAAGAGTGGATCCCCCGCTGCACCGTGGCCGTCGTCGCCAGACAGGACATCCAGTTCGGCCTGGCCCGCATGTGGGAGAGCTACGTTTCGCGCGTCGGCTGGCGCACGAGCGTGTTTCGCTCACGGATCGAAGCCGAGCAGTGGCTCGCGCGCACCGAGCTCGAGGTCGGGTTCTAGCTCAGTCCTGGTCCAGATCGGCGTGGGTCAGCGTATCCCAGGGGATGAACTTGCCGCTGCCCTGGTCCGACGGTCGCAGGAGCTCGAGCAGCGCCTCGGTCCGAGGTAGGGCGTAGCCCTGGGCGCGGTGCGTGTAGTGGTTGTAGGCGATCTCGACCGAGCTGGGCCGCATGTCCGCGCAGTGCACGAAGCCTTCGCTGCTCGTGTCGACGCCCTCGGTGATGCACTGGGCCAGGTACTCGAGACCCTTGCTGAGCCGCGGATCGGCGTAGAGATCGATGCCCTGGTGCCAGGCGACCTCGGCGATGTCGAAGATCCCCTCGATGTTGTAGGTGGCGTGGCCGCAGTCGCCGCCGTCGATGCGATTGATCTCGAGCACCTCTCCGCTATCGGCGATCGAGCGCGGCAGCACCGAGTCCGTGAAGGTGTCGAGCGCGGCCTGGCGGTACGCGGTGTCGCCGGTGTACACGGCGATCGACAGGCGCGAGAAGATGACGCTGATGGCCTGATTCGGACAGCAGCCCTGCGAGCCGGCCCAGCCGTCGGCCTTGGCCTTGAACAGCTCGACCATGCCGTCGAACAGCGCGATGTCCTCGGCTGACCAGCCCGCGGCCCCGCCGTCGTAGTAGCGGATGAGCTCGGCCGCGTTCAGCCAGATCGGCGCGTACCAGGCCACCTCGAGCTCGTCCTGGACGTCGGGGCTGCCCGCCTCGGGCACGACGTCGCTGAGGACTGCCGACCAATCGCGCATGATCTCGATCGCCTTCTGGCTGTGCTGGGCGTCGCCGGTCACGACCCACGAGAGCGCCTGCGCGTAGGCGGCCACCGCGTCGTTGCGCAGCGCCGCTTCTGCCGGCGTCGTGCCGCTGCCCTTCACCTCGACCACGGCGTGCGGGGTGGCCTGGTAGGTGAGCGGCGCGAACTTCGTGCCGGACAGCTTTTCCCAGCCCTGCTTCATCGGGTGCTCGGCGGCACCACTGACTGCGGCAACGACGCGCGCGAGCTCTGCCTGCGTGCTGATCAGCCGCGGGCGCGGGGCATCGACCACACCACCGCCGGAGCCCGACGCGCCGCCGACCTCGCCACCGGCGCTGCCGCCGCCGCTGCCTGCCGCTGGAG
>DATLIL010000002.1:0-8056 GCA_035539475.1 Polyangiaceae bacterium | reverse complement strand
TTGCCGACCCATGCGTGCGCCGTCGCGCCCTCGGCAGGAGGATAAGCGACGTCGATCGCGCTGATCTGCCCGGCGAGGCGCCGGTTCACGGCTTCGATGCCGAGCAGATCGCTCATCATCTCGCGGAGGGCCAAGCCGGGTTCCGAGACGTCCATGAACCTGATCTGGGCCTCCGTATTGCGCACCAAGGCGCGGCCGACGGGGTGTCGCTCTTCGTGGTAGCTGTCGAGCAGGTGGGGCGGCGCCCAGCCTTTCACGGCGGCAGCGAGCTTCCAGCCGAGGTTCATTGCGTCCTGCAGACCGACATTGAGCCCCTGGCCGCCGGCGGGGAAATGGATGTGCGCGGCGTCGCCCGCGAGAAAGACGCGCCCTGCGCGATATCGCTCCGCGAGCCGCGTCGCATTGCCGAAGCGCGACAGCCAGCGAGGGGCGCGCATTCCGAAGTCCGTGCCGAGGATCCGCTGCACGGAGCTCCGCAGCTCGTCCAGCGTGACCGGCTCGGATTTGTCCGCGTGCATCCTCCGCGGATCGAATACGACGAAGCGGTAGCCTCCGTCGCCGAGAGGAACCACCATCACGCCGCCGTGCGGGCCCACGCGGGAGCCCGGCCGGGCAGGGGGCTCCGCGACCTCGACGTCGCCGAGGAAAGCCGTCAGCGTCGTCTCGCTCCCCGGAAAGGCGATACCGATCGCGCGGCGCACCACGCTCGCCGCCCCGTCGCAGCCCACGGCGTAACTTGCGCGTTCGTCGCGCAGACCCTCGGGGCCCTGGACCCGCAGCGCGACGCTCCCTTCCCGCTCCGTGATCTCGACGACCGCGTGGCCGCGCAGGATCTCGGCGCCCAGCTCGCGCGCCCGCGCCTCCAGGAACTCCTCGCTGCGGGCCTGGGGCAGGAACAGCGTGTAGGGGTGCCCCGTGTCGAGGCGCGAGAAGTCGAGCCGGGTGTCGAGCATCGCGAAATGCCCCGTGGGGATCGGGATTCCGCGTTCCAGAAAGCGGCCCACGATCCCACGCTGGTCGAGAATCTCGATGCTGCGCGGGTGCAGCGTGAGCGCGCGCGACTGCTCCATGCGCGCCGTCCGCTGCTCCAACACGCGTACTCGGACCCTCGCGAGCGCGAGCTCACACGCCAGCATCAGCCCGACCGGACCTGCGCCCACGATCACCACGTCCGTATCCATCATCACGGAACCTCCATGTCTCTAATTCTAACAACGTTAGAGTAACTCGAACGGTGTTAGAGTCAAGGCGGCGGCGCGGGCTCGCCTTCCCGCCTCGGGCGGGGAAGAACGAACGAGGAGCTGTGATGCGACTACGACGCGAGCAGGTGGTTTCGACGGCGCTGCGCCTCCTGGACGAGGTCGGGCTCGACGCGCTGACGATGCGCCGGCTCGGGCAGGAGCTGAACGTGCAGGCGGCCACGCTCTATTGGCATGTGAAGAACAAGCAGGAGCTGCTCGACGCCATGGCGGAAGCCATGCTGGCGGACAGCGTGGCCCGCGCCCCGGAGGGGCCCACGTGGATGGATCGGGCGGCCAATATGGCGGAGCGGCTCCGTCGGGCGCTGCTTGCGTATCGCGACGGAGCGCGGGTCTTCGCGGGAACCTACGTGACGCAGGAGAACACGCTCCGCTTCGCGGACACGTGGGTTGGCGCGCTGCGCGAGGCAGGGCTCTCGCCGCGCGCCGCCGCGTGGGGGACCTGGACGATGGTTTACTACACGATCGGCTTCACCCTCGAGGAGCAAGCCCTGGCGCCGCTCCCCGGTACAGAGGGCGACAAGGTCGAGCCGGAGCATCTCCGGGCGGCGCTCGCCCGCGGCGCGTACTCGCACCTCGGGGAGGCCTCCACGCACTTGCTCGATGCCGACCTCGATGCGCGGTTCCGTTATGGGATCCAGCTCATTCTCGCGGGCCTCGAAGCAGCGCCGAGAGACGAGCCGTCAGATCCGGCGCCCGAGGGGCCGCGCCAGCGGTCGCCCCGCCGGAGCCGGTGAGCGTTCGGCCGAAGTGTACGATTTGGGGGCCCTCCTGTAGACGACCATCTCGAGCCGCGGGAATCGTCGATCTCGTCCGGGGTCGTGAGTTCGCGGCTGCGACTCGACGCCGTACTGGGGACTTTGCCCTTGGAACGAATGAGGCCCAGTACATCGACCAGAAGATGACGCTTTCGCCCCTTCACCTTTTTTCCCGCGTCGAAGCCCCTGGGGTCGCCGATGTCCGTCGACTTGACACTCTGGCTGTCGAGGATCGCAGCGGTGGGTTCCGGTTCCCGACCTGCTGCTACTCGTACAGCACGGCGGAGCCTATCGTGAATGGCGTCGAGCACGCCTTCTCTCGTCCAACGTTGATAGCACTTGAAGACCGTCGACCACGGTGGGAAATCGTGGGGAAGCAACCGCCACGCTGTGCCCGTGCGCGTGCGGTACCGAATGGCGTTCATCAATTCCCGCGGGTGATGCTTCGGTTCTTGAAGATTTGGCAACACACCTCGGTGTAGGGATCAGCTCGGCGATCAGCGCCCACTCGGCGTCGGTGAGATCGGAGGGGTAGCAGCGCCTCGACGGACTATCTTGGATGGGCACGCCCCAGGGTTTGGCCTGACCAGACTGGTCAGGCCAAACTTCTTGTGGAACACCCTCTGAAGCACCAAGATCTCCGGATTACTGGGAGGTTTCATTGTGCGGAAAGTGGACGACTGCGGACGGCTGATACGTCGAGGCGTGGTGCACCGATTGACACGCCTGATATCTCTGGAGCCGGTCGGCCTCCGTGAAGTCGACGATGCCCGCTGGGAGGTCTTTTACGGCCCCGTGCTTCTCGGGACGATTGACGAGACGGGCAAGGAGACACGCTTTCTGCGCGCAGGCTGAATAGAGCGCAAGCTGAGTCGCGAGTTGACCTGGCTTTTTACGAATATCCCACGCGCGATTCGCCAGTTATTAGTCTCCCCCATTCCCCCTCGGATCCACCTGTACCGTTGTGGCTGCCATGCTCTGCTGGAGCGGCATTTCAATACTACCTGACGACGACGATTTGATTTTGATCGGTCCGTGAGGATAACCGGTTGCGGTAGGGACGGCCCTTCATCGATGTCACCACCGACTCCGGCCGCCCCCCGCGCAGATCCGAGCGTGCGCTGCTAACGCACTCGGCTCCTGCCTTGGGTACGGACGTCGAATCGTTCGATGGGCCAGGGGTGCAGGATCTTCGGTGCGGGGAGCCATCGTTGCGACAGCTTGCGCATCCTCTCCCAGTTCGGCCGGCCTCGCTGGCTGCGTCGCGCGAGCGCGAAGTGCCAGTGTCGCTCGACCTGGGTTCGGAAGGATTGCAGCGCGCAGATGTTGGTCGGGACCGCGTGATACGCGTAATAGCCGCGTACCACCTGGCCCAGCCACTTTCCCTGATCCGGGACAGGTAGGTGACGCCTTCGCAGCAGCTCGCCCTTGAGCTCCCTGAGCTTGGCGCGCAGCCGCTCCCGCATCGTTCGCCGCATGAGGAGAAACTTGCCATTCCTCGTACTCCCGCAGATGTGCGTGAAGCCGAGGAAATTGAAGGTCTCCGGCTTGCCCCCGAGACCGCGCTCTTTTCTTCTACCGGCCGCAAATAGCCCGAAGGAGATCAATCGCGTCTTGTCGGGATGCAGATCCAGCGAGAAGCGCCGCAACCGCTCGCGTAGCTCCTCGAGGAATCGCACCGCATCAGCGTGACGCTGGAAGCCCACGAGGAAATCGTTGGCATAACGCACGATGATCATGTCACCGGTCGCATGCCGCGTTCTCCACTGCTGGATCCAAAGGTCGAGGACGTAGTGCAAGTAGATGTTCGCCAGAAGCGGCGATATTGTCGCCCCCTGTGGCGTTCCCGCCTTGCTCTCCGTCCACGCACCGTCCTCCATCACGCCTGCGTTCAGCCATTTGCGGACGAGCCGCAGAATTTTCCTGTCCGCGATCCTGTGCTCGACGAATTTGAGTAGCCATCCGTGGTCGATGGCGTCGAAGAAGCCACGGATGTCTGCGTCGAGCACGTAGTTCACCTTCTTCCGGTGAATCCCGACATAGAGCGCGTCCAGCGCTTGATGCTGGCTGCGCCCTGGCCTGAATCCATAGGAAAAACCGAGAAAATCCTGTTCGTAGATGGCGTTCATCACCTCGACGATCGTACGCTGGACGATTTTATCCTCCACCGCCGCGATCCCGAGCGGTCGTTGTCGACCGTCAGCCTTGGGGATGTACACCCTTCGCGAGGGCCTTGCCCGGTACGCTCCGCGATGCAGTCGTTCGTGGAGGCCCCGGAGGCGAGCCTCCAGATCCACGCCATACTGCTTCCACGAGACACCATCGATTCCTGGTGCAGCCTTTCGCTCGAGGAGCTGGAAGGCGTCACGCAGGCGATCGACGGTCACGTGGTGGAATAGCACAGTAAACCTTGCACTCCTATCCTTCTTTGCTGCTCGACGTACACGATCCAGTGCACTTGGCGCGCCTGTCCGGGGCGCGTTTTGCTGGTCCGTGTTCCCCTTTGTAGACGCTCACCCAAATCCGCGGAAAACGTGACCACGAGTTCGGTCCGGTCGTCGTCACAGCGCGGTCGGCAGCAGGCGCGTGTTGGCCTGCATTGGGTTCTGGCAGGCGTGCATCAGGTGGAGGAGGCAAGCTGCGCCTCCTCCCACTCGCGGTAGGTCTGCCCAGACGGCTTGACCTTCCAGTGCGCACGGCCGTTCAATCCGGTCCCAGTAACAGCGGCTGCCGCTGCCGAAGGAGAGTCGAATGCAAAATCTTGTGTAAACTTCAGCAGCGTGGCGTCATTCGGTACGGGGGCGAGAACGCCGCTGTCCTTCAGACGTCGCCGTAAGTCTCGGTAGCCCTTATTAAGCGAGTCGACTTCTGTGGTTCGTGCTGTCGAACCCTTTCGTACGACGAACTTCCCTTCCACGACGGCACACTCCGCCCCAGCATTCTCCCAGAAAAGCTCGAGTAATAGGCTGGTCGGCTGGCCGTCGACCGGCCTTGTCGGGGTTGAGTCCGTTGTGGCTAGGATATCTGCGCCTAGCGTTGGTAGTAGTAGGCGCACATAATCGAGATAGACTTCCATATCGGAGAGATCGGCTTCGGGAAGGCTACCAAATGGGGGATCGTTGGTATTTTTGAGTTCAGCGGCGCGGGCGCTCCGTAACTCTCGTACCATCTTAGCCTCAAGCCAGCGAACGTGAGCTTTGGTTAGGTTCTCGTCTTTCGATACGAAAATAATGGCCCAAGTCCAGAAATCTTGCTTGTTGTCATGTTGGCTCAGCCGCACCCATACCTCGTCGGCCTCGCCAACGTACACAGCATGGCCGGACGGCGCGCTGTCAGAAACACCGAGCAGGAAGTAGATGCCGGTCCGGTGGCTCTCCTTCCGATCACCAAGCCTGGGAAGGTCGGTCCGAGGGCAGATAAGCGCGAGACCGGTCCAGTTACCAACCTCTGCCGTTCGAAGACCCTGTGGTGTCCCATCAACGAGAAAGAGGCGAATCGATCGACCAGGCATAGTTAGGCATCCTATGCAAGACGTTGGGGGTTGACCAGAGCGAATCGTCCCGTCGGTCCAACGACTTGCGGGTATGCTGACGGTGCGCGGTGCTGAGGTACGAGGCACCGCGCACCGTCAGCATCAGCCGCTTGTTGGGCCGCGCTAGCTTTTCTGTCGTCCACCACTCTCGTGCTCCACCTCTTCCGCGCCATCGGCTGTGGTGGTCACCTCCCGTTCGCCGCTCTAGTGCATGTCCGGTCCCCCATGTCCGCCGGCCCAACGATCGGCTCACCCGCGGGGCGCCCTGCCGAGTTTGCGAGGCTGGGCGCACCGTCGGGTGCAGCCGCTTGTTCGGCGGCGCTTCGTCTGGCGGGAGTTCGCGTCGTACTATCCATCAGTCGGCCCACTCCAGCGCCGCCCACGCGAGGATCTCTTCCTCTCGCTTCTCGACCGCTGCCCGGTCCCACGTCGGGATGCGTTCGGCCACATCGACCGCGATCGCCAGCCCGGTCTTCAGGTATTCATCCTTCTTATTGGTCGGATCCTTCGCCCCGAGCTTCGAGTTCAGACCGGGCGGGAGCAGGGTCAGGTTGCCGAGTCGATGCACGAAGATGCCGGTAGGCGTTTGCGTTGCCGTCCCCTTGCTCTGGGGATAGACGTGCTCGATCGATTCGGCCGCTGTGGTCGCCCAGATCCGAGCCCATTGCTCGTTATCGAACTTCTGGCCGCGCTCCTTGGCGAGGTGCTCCTCGTAGCGGAACAGCATATATCTCAGCTCAGACTGCCATGCGTCGTAGCAGTTTTCGTTTCGAAGGTTGTTGATGGCCGCACCGATCGGATGGTCGCTTCCGATCCCGATAATCCCACCGAGCACGTCCTTCGCCGGCGGACGGTCGTGAGCGCACCACCAGGCATGGCGCACGTAGTCGCCCACCTTGGTTCGAGCGTCCTTGCCGAACATGCCGTAAATCCGAAAGGAAACCTTCTCCCAGGCAGCCCGGAGAGCATCGCGCTCGCCCTGGTCCAGGTCATCGCGCAGGAGGATCGCCACCGCCAGAAGGCGTGCCTGAGCGATGTCCGTAACGCCGTGCAGGCGTCGGTCGGCCCGGAGCGCTGCCACGGCCTTAGTGACGGTGAGGATCCACTGGCACACCTCTACAACGCCTTTCGTCGTGTTGCCGGCGATCCGGCGCAACACGTGAACCGCCTCCTCCTCGCCCAGAGGCCGGTTCGGCCGTTCCGCGACGCGAAGTGTCGCCGCGAACTTCAGGGCTTCAGTGCTCACTCCGGGGCGAAGGCCGACCGCGGCGTAGATTTCCCGCCAGATTCCATGCAGTTCGTGGATGGTCTCCTCCGCGTTGCCGGTCTTGGCCTCGAACGCCGCGCCCATGAGGGCGCTCTTGAGGCGATCGAAATGGGAGACATCTAGTCCGCGGCTATTGAGAACCTCGAAGACGGTGTACACGAGGGCCTCGTCCGTGATCTCATGCAGGATGAACTGCAGCCGGTTTTTCAGCAGCGCCAGCAGTTCGCCGAGCCTCCTGCCCGACTCGAGCCATTGGGCAACGAAGTGCTCGCAGTCCCTCATGGCGCCGAGGAGTCTGTGATCAGCAGAGGTCGTCGCGGTCTCGGGAGCCGGGTGCGTTCCCTTGCGGAGGTACGTGAGGCAGTGCGCGCTGGTGTCGTGGTTGGTCTGGAGCAGGACGGGCGCGACTTCATCCACCTTCACGAGCAGGGCGCCGAGTTCGGCGCCGATAGCCGCGTCACCCGCAGATTTCGTCGAGGCCTGCTGGATTGCCTTGAGCAAGATGACGAGCGTCGTCAGGCGTTGCTGACCATCGACCACGTCCACAATGTGGAATTCGTCCGTTCCGATGAGCCGATTCCCTCGGCGCAACCCGACGATCGTCGCCATGAAATGGGACGAGCCCGGTCGGGCGAAGACCTTCTCGATGTCCTTGAAAAGGTCTGCCCGGTGCTCGCTGGCCCAGCTGTAGGCGCGCTGGTACTGTGGAATCCGAAACAGGCGTCCGTTCAGAAGTTTGTGGAGCGTCAAGAGCTGCGGCTGAATGTCCATTTCATTGACCTCTTACGAAACGGTATCAATTCGATCGTCGAAGTAGCTCGCCACGTTGACTACCCATTCCCCGCTTCCGGCAGCCCGCCTCGCTGCTACGCCCGCCCGCCGAACGACCAAGCTGTGCCGTGGGCGCTCCGTGCCCATCGGCACCAGCGGCTTGTTAGCTGGCTGTGCCAAGGTCCTTCTCGAAGCAGCGGAACTCGCCTTTCCGAAAGCGAACGCTGCCGGCATCCCGGTAGCCGAGCCGCTCGTACAGGCGCAGCGCCCTCGGATTTCCGGTGAACGCGTCTAACCGGATGCTGCGATATTCCGACGACAGCGCCCGCTGCTCCGCGAATCGCATGAACACGCGTGCGATCCCCTTTCCTTCCATCGCTGGCTGTATCATGAGCCGATGAATGACGGCCACGCGACCTGCGGCAAATTGCCACGCAACCTCACTGTATTCCGGATCCTGATGTTCGTT
>DATLIL010000001.1:0-6749 GCA_035539475.1 Polyangiaceae bacterium | reverse complement strand
GCTCTTCGCCAGCGCGATCCTCGGCGGTCAGGCTCAGGCCAAGCGGACGGCGCAGCACGGCGTCACGCAAGAGCAGCGTCTGTTCGTACTCGGTCGAACCGAAGGCGACTTCGCGGATGATCACCGGCGCGTCCCCTGGATGGTGAAGGCGACGCCGGCGAAGAGCAGCGCGCCACCGGCGGGCACGAGCAAGACTCCAGGGCCAGGGTCGCCCCCGCGAGCGAACAGCGCCCCGAGCAAGAAGCCACCGGGCAAGAGCAAGAGGGCGGCGGACAGACAGGCCGAGGCACGGCGTGCGCTCCGTTCACTCGGTCGGAGCTCGGACGAGAGCAAGAGCCCGAACAGCGCGTGCAGCACGCCGAGCAGCGCGCCGTGAGCGTGCGCGAGCCTGAGCGACAGCCGGCGTGTCTCCTGACCGACGTCGAGCAAGAAGCCGACCTTGAAGCCGTGCAGCGCCTCGAGCACGCCGCCGAGCGTCAAGAACACGAGCAGCGCCCACAAACCAAGTCGCAGGTGGCGGCGGGCAAGAGCAAGATCGGGCTCGTTCATTCGGCCAGGGTGATCGGGGTCTCGTCGCGGCGCGCGCGAAGCTCGGCGATTGTAGCCTGATCCAGCGTGGCGCCCTTCGCGAGCTCGCGGGCGCGGGCAACGGCCGCCCGTCGCTCGTCGGGCGCGGCCAGAAAGTCGTAGTCGAAATGGCTGAAACCAGGCTGCTCCAGCAGTGCGCGATGGGCCACCACGCGCACCGCCGAGTACGGGTCGTCGAGCAAGAGGGCGAGCTCCGCGGCGTGAGAACGATTGCCCGCGGCCCGCCGCGCCTCCGGCCGGCCGAGCGCATGAGCCGCCAGCGCGCGCTCGGCGGCGTTGCCGGCGACGAGCGCCGTGAGCACCGCACTCTGCTCGCCGCCGGTTCCCGCCGGTAGCGGCTGCTGGCCGAACCAGCGCTCGAGGTACTGCGCGGTCCAACCGAGCGTGCGATCGACGTGGCAGAGGTTGCAGGCGTTGGGGCGCCCCGTCTCGGCCTGTCGCGCGGCGCTGGGGCTGTCGATGCGGTGCGCGCGAATGCCCTTGAACAGCGCGTAGGAGGTGAACGGCATGTGACACGAGTAGCAGCGGCTGCCGGACGACTCCGCTGCGTGATGCGTGTGAGCGCTTCCCTGCCGCGCGATGTCGCCGTGGCAGCTGCTGCACGCGCCGTCACCCGCGCCCGCTCGCGAGAGCTGATCATCGGGCTCGCTCCGGTGCATGGAGTGACACGACAGACAGCCGAGCTTGCGCTCACCCTGACCGCGCTGGAAGCACGCCGACGCCGCGAGGCCGTTGTGCTCGCGGCCACCGATGCGAATCGTGCCGTCCGCCCAGAAGATGCTCGCGAAATCGGCGTCGATCGCCACCGCGTCGCGATGCTGCTCGTAGCTCAAGAGCAGGCGCGAGCTCGCCAGCGCTTGCCCCGGCCGATAGAGCTCGCTGAAGCCGCTCTGCCACCAGCGCTCCTCGTCCTTCGGCAAGAAGTAGGCGTGACACTGGGCACAGACCTCGGAAGCTCGCTCCGCCCCGAGCCGACCGGGCTGCACGATCGTCTCGTCCGCCGCGTCGTCGAAGCGGCTGCTCCAGCGCTCGAGCGGATTCTTGTGCCGCGCCAGGTGAGCTTCGCCCGGCCCGTGGCACGCCTCGCAGGCGATGCCGAGCTCGACGGCCTCGGTGTCGAAGCGATCGCTCGACTCGTCGTGCTGCGGGCGCCCCGCGACGCTGTGGCATTGCACGCAGTTCGAGTTCCAGCGCACGGCGCGCGCGTGCGCGCTCGGCGGCTGCAAGAACGCGTCGCGCCGCGGGATGAAGCGCTGCTCGCGCAGGAGATACACCGCAGGCAGGAGCCTGAGCTCGTTGCCGCGCCGGCCGCGCACCCAGAACGCCTGGTAGTGGTGCGAGCCGGTGGTCATCAGCACCTGCCGCTTGACCAGCGGCGCCGACGCCGGGGGCTCGTCCGGATCGGGCAGGGTCGCCCAGATCTCCTCTCCCCGGCGCTCGAGCTCGATCGCGCGACCGTCGACCGTGACGCGCGCACGCTCGAGCGGAGCCAGCACCGTCTCCGGCGTCGCGAGCTGGGTCATCGTGCGATGAAAGCTCCGGTGCCAGCTGGCGTACTCACCGGGGTGACAGCTCTGGCAGGCGCGCGAGGAGACGTATCCGGCCCGTGCACGCTGCGCGGGAGCGCCGGACGGCTCGCTGTTGGCGCGCGGCGCGAGGCCCAGCCCGAGCGCCGAGAGCAACACGATCGAGAGCACGCCGAGCGCGCGACCAGGTCCGGCCCACGCGCGCACGAAGAACGCCGTCGCGCCGGCGACGCACAGCAAGATGAGGAGCGCCTCGATCAAGCGCCGATCAGGCTACTCCGCGGCGACGGCCTGCGGCAAGCCGCGCAGCGCGCTGCGCACGGCCGCGCGCAGCGCCGTGTCACGCGTGGCTTCCACGCTGGCGCTCTCCTCGGCCGTGGCCTTGCCCGAGAGCATGGCATGCAAGCTGCTGTCGCGGGCGCGGCGCAGCACCACCGACACGACCGCCGTGGCGCGCACGCCGTCGTTCTTCTTCTCGGCCGTGAGCTTGACCAGCGTCGCGTCGAGCACGAAGGCGCCGCGGCTGCGCTTGGCCGGAAGCTCCGCCTGCGCCAGCTCCTCGCTCAGCGCCTGCTTCATCACCTGCGCGAACTCACCCGCCGGGACCCTGGCGTTGACCGCGCCGATCGACAGCGCCGGCGACTTGGCCTCCGCAGGAGCGAGACCGGAGAGCAGGACGAGCGCGAACGATACACGAGTGCCGAGCGCGAACAGACGCATGAGGGCCTTTCTGGCAGGAGCGGCCGAGTGAGCCGCGCGAAGCGGCGGCAACGACCGTCTCTCTGGCCATATCAGGGCGCGCTCGGCGGGGCCAAGCTTTTCCCCCGTCGGGGATCGCGTCGCGCGCTCAGGCGCCGAGCGCTCGCAGCTTGCGCCGCACCGTCGCCCGATCCAGCCCGAGCACACGCGCGGCCTGGGCGTAGTTCCGGCCGGCCCGCTCGAAGGCTCGCAGCAAGTACCAGCCCTCCACGCGCGCGAGCGGCGCGCTGGCCTCGAGTACGAAGTCCGGCAGCGGCTCGCGCAGGTCGAGGGCTGCCGAGCCGCTCTGTCCGATACCGGCGTCGGCGCCGAGCAGCACGTTACGTAAGCAGTTCTGGAGCTCGCGCACGTTGCCCGGCCAGGAGTGCGCCGCCACTTCCCTGCTGGCCAGCCAGGCGTTCACCCGCTTCCACTCCGCTGCGTCGGGCGCCAGGTAACGCGCTGCGAAGCGCACGGCGATGTCGTGCACGTCTTCCGGCCGTTCGCGCAGAGCCGGCAAGCGGATCACGTTACCGGCCAGGCGCTGGTAGAGATCCGCACGAAAGCTCCCTGCGCGCACCATGTCCAGGAGCTCGCGGTGGGTCGCGGTGACGTAACGCACGTCAGCGGGGTGTGTGGCGTCGGAGCCGACCGGCGTGACCATGTCGCTTTCCATCACGCGCAAGAGCTTGCTCTGCGCCGGCGCTGGCAGATCGCCGACCTCGTCGAGGAACAGACAGCCGCCGGCGCACGATCGGATGTGACCGGCGCGCGCTCGCGACGCGCCCGTGAAGGCCCCGCGCACGTGCCCGAAGAGCTCGCTCTCGATCAGCGTCTCCGGGATGGCTGCGATGTTCAGCGCCGCAAACGGACCGCGGCCTCCTTCGCCATGGCCCAAGGTGCCCTCGGCGATGGCATGCGCCACCGCCTCCTTGCCCGTCCCGGTCTCGCCCGTGAGCAACACGTCGTGCTCGCGGATCACCCGCTCGAAGGTCAGACTGCGCCCCAGCGAGCTGCCGAAGCACGCGCTCCACGCCGCCGCGCGCACACGCTGCAGCGAGGCCGAGCTGCCGGCGAGCGCGTCGAGCGCGGCCAGGCAGCGTTGCACGGCTCCCAGCAAGCGTGCGAGATCCGCCCGCGTGCACAGGGCGCGCTCCAGCAGCCGCTCGGGCAGCGCACGGACGGAGGTGAGCTCGCGCGGCGACGCGCTCTCGAGCACCGCCCGCGCCAGCAGGCGAGCGATCAGCGCGTCGCGATCTTCGAGCCGCGACGCGTCGACCAGCAGCAGCCGCTCGGCGGCACGCCGCCAGGCTTCTGGTTCGACGAAAGGATTGGCGAGAACTCGCGCCGGAAGGTCCTGCTGACTCACCCCTATACTTTGCAACCATTGCACTATTTTGCACAGGCAAAATTAATCGCGTCAGCGCCGCGCCGGCCGTCGATTTGGGCAGATCCCCGGGAGATCTTGGGCTGGCACGAAACGTGGAACTTGGTCCCGGCAATGGTCGCACTGCCGTGGACGTACTGGCTGTTCCTCAGCTCGCTGGCGCTCGGTGCACTGCTGGGTCTCGTCGCCGTGCTCGGCGGAGATCACGACGCTGGCGACGGCGACGACGGCGAGCTGACGGAGGGCTTGCTCTCGCTGCTGGGCTTCGGGCGCATACCGCTGGGCGCGTTGCTCACCATCGATCTGCTGCTGTTCGGCGGCATCGGCATCGTCAGCACGGAGCTCCTCGGAGCGATCCTTCCGCGCGCCCTGGCGACGGCGGCAGCGCTGCCGCTGGCGCTGGTGCTGGCTCCGCTCCTGGGTGCTCGACTGGCGCGGGTCCTCGGCCGCAGGCTGCCCGGGCTCGAGTCGCACGGCGTCTCGCGCTACGGCCTGGTGGGACGTCTGGGCAAGGCGGAGCTACGCGTCGACGCGGCCTTCGGTCGGGCGCACGTCGTCGACGACGGCGGCGCGCTGCATCAGGTGCGCTGCATCACGCGCGGTGAGCCGATCGAGCGCGGCGCCGAGCTCGTGCTCCTGGAGCTCGACGAAGCGACGGGCAGCTACGTCGTGGAACGGGCTGATTTCTCCGCTCGTCACTGAGCGGCCAACGAGAAAGGGAAGGTAGAAAGACAATGAAACTGACTGCGCTGTATCTCCTGGGTCTGCTCTCGATCGCGGCTCCGCACGTGTGCCGCGTCCTCGGCTACGAGGTGGGCATTGCGCCCAGCGTCGCGGCCACCAGCGTGGGCGTGGCGCTGCTCGTGATCGCCACGCTGCTCCTGGTGTTTTCCCGGCTCTATCGCCGCACCAAGGCCTCGGAGGCCTTCGTGCGCACCGGCGCCGGCGGAGTGCGTGTCATCCGTGACGGCGGCGCGCTCGTGATCCCCATCTTGCACGAGCTCGTCGGCGTGACGCTGCAGACGTTCAAGCTCGAGGTCGAGCGGCGCAACGAGGACGCGCTGATCACGCTCGACAAGCTGCGCGCCGACATCTCGGCCGAGTTCTTCGTGCGCGTGCAGCCCGATGACGAGAGCATCTTGCAGGCGTCGCGGTCGCTCGGCGAGCGACTGAGCAACGCGGCCGCGGTCAAGGAGCTGATCGAGGACAAGCTGGTCAGCGCGCTGCGCACGGCAGCGGCCGGCAAGACGCTCGAGCAGCTCAACTCCGAGCGTGACGCCTTCCTGGCGGAGGTGATCAAGCTCGTGGCCGACGACCTCCTGTCCAACGGTCTCGTGCTGGAGACGGCCACGATCTCGCGGCTGGATCAGACCGACGAGCAGTACCTCAAGGCCGAGAACATCTTCGACGCCCAGGGCCGCCGCAAGATCGCGGAGATCACGCAGCAGAACCTGACCGAGCGTAACCGGCTGCTGCGCGAGGGCGAGGAGGCGCGCAAGCGTCAAGACGTCGGCATGCGCCAGCTGGTGCTCGAGCACGAGCTACGCGAACACGCGGCCGAGAACGAGCAGCGGGCCAAGGTGGCCCAGGTCGAGGCCGAGGCCCAGCGCCAGGCCGAGGAAAAGCGCATCATGGCCATGCGCCAGATCGAGCTGGCGACGCTGGAGAAGGCGCGGGCGGTGGAGCTCGCCGCGCGCGAGCAGCAGAAGGCGGTCGAGGTCGCCGAGCGTGAAAAGCTCGAGGCCATCGCCCAGGCGGAGCAGCGCCGCACGCTGGCCGAAGCCGAGCTCGAGCTCAGGCTGGCGGAGCTCGAGCGCGCGCACCAGCAGGTCGAGACGGTGCGCACCACCGAGGCCGCCGAGCGCGACAAGCGCAAGCAGGTGATCGATGCCGAGGCCGCGGCCGAGCAGAAGTTCGTGGCCGAGCAGCGCCGCGCTGGGCCTCGGCGGCCTTGCCACGAGCGTAGGCCTCGGCGTCGGCGCGGCGCCGCCGAGGCCGAAGCCACGGCGCTGCGCACCACCTCCGAGGCAGAGGCGGAGGCCGAGCAGCGCCGCGCCGAAGGCGAGCGCGCCCGTGCCATGGTCCCGGTCGAGGTCGAACGGGCCAAGGTCGCGGTCGAGCGTGAACGCGTGGAGAACGTGGTCAAGCCCGAGCTAGAGGCGCGCGAACAGCACGGTAAGGTGGCGCAGGAGTTCGAGCTCTCCAAGCTGCGCATCGAGGCCGAGCGCGAGGTGCGCGTCGCCATCGCGCAGTCGTCGGCGAGCCTGTTCCAGAAGGTGCAGGCGAACCTGTACGGCACGCCCGCGGACGTCGCCAAGATCGGCGAGGCCTTCCTCAAGGGTCAGAACGCCGCCGCCACGGCCAATGGCTTCTTCGAGGTGGCCTCGCCCGCGACCAACGGCGCCGTATCGCGCGTGGGCTCAAGCGCCGAGGAGCTGCTCTCGGCGCTGGCCTCGCGCCTGGCGGGCCCGCTCATCCCCGCCGGTGCCGTGGCGGAGATCGAAGCGCCG